>NZ_LVCT01000148.1:0-18476 GCF_001647205.1 Rhodococcus sp. EPR-134 | reverse complement strand
ACGCTCTGCACACGGGCGAGCACGTGGACGCCTTGACCGTTCCGACGGACACGGGCAACGGCGGTGTCACCATGCCGTTCTTCCGCACACCGACGTCGTCGGCCGATCTGCTCAAGGAACGCGACGCCATCGCGACGTGGGCACGTATGACCTACGGCTGGATGGGCCGCTCCCCCGACTACAAGGCAAGTTTCCTGGGAACCCTCCACGCCAACAAGGAGTTGTACGCACCGTTCCAGGACAACGCCGAACGCTGGTACCGCGAATCGCAGGAGAAGGTTCTGTACTGGAACCACGCGATCATCAATCCCCCGGTGGATCGCCAACTTCCACCGGACGAGGTCGGTGACGTCTTCATGAAGGTGGAGAAGGAAACCGACGCAGGTTTGATCGTCAGCGGTGCCAAGGGGGTCGCCACCGGATCGGCGATCACGAACTACAACTTCATCGCTCACTACGGTCTGCCGATCAAGAAGAAGCAGTTCGCCCTGATCTGCACGGTACCGATGGACGCGCCGGGCGTGAAACTGATCTGCCGCACCTCGTACACCGAACATGCTGCGGTGATGGGCAGTCCGTTCGATTATCCGCTGTCGAGTCGCATGGACGAGAACGACACCATCTTCGTCTTCGACAAGGTGTTGGTTCCGTGGGAAAACGTCTTCATGTACGGCGACGTCGACCGGATCAACGCCTTCTTCCCTCAATCAGGCTTCCTGCCGCGCTTCACCTTTCAGGGCTGCACTCGCCTGGCCGTCAAGCTCGACTTCATCGCCGGACTGTTGATGAAGGCACTCGAAGCCACCGGCGCCGGCGGCTTCCGCGGAGTCCAGACCCGTGTCGGTGAGGTGATCGGGTGGCGAAACCTCTTCTGGTCGTTGACCGAATCGATGGCACGCGATCCCGAACAGTGGGTCGGCGATTCGGTGATCCCGAAGCTCGAGTACGGCCTCACCTATCGAATGTTCATGATCCAGGGGTACCCGCGGATCAAGGAGATCATCGAACAGGACGTCGCGTCGGGCTTGATCTACCTGCCTTCGAGTGCACTCGACTTCAAGAGCCCGGACGTGCGTCCGTACCTCGACAAGTACGTTCGCGGTTCCGACGGCATCACCGCCGTCGACCGCGTGAAAGTCATGAAGGCGCTGTGGGATTCGATCGGGACCGAGTTCGGCGGCCGACACGAACTCTACGAGCGCAACTACTCCGGCAATCACGAGAACGTCAAAGCCGAACTGCTGTTCGCAGCCCAGAATCGTGGACACGCAAGTTCCATGAAGGGACTGGCCGAGCAGTGCTTGAGTGAATACGACCTCGACGGCTGGACGGTCCCTGACCTCATCGGCAACGACGACGTCTCGTTCTTCAAGAACCGGTAATCCCCTCGGCAGGTAGGGCGGACTCGCGATGTCGAGTCCGCCCTGCTCGTCGTCTTCAGCAGGCATGGCCCATCAGCAGAATTCGACGAACACTGCACCCTTGGTCAGGACTAGGCAATTGCCTAGTGTGACCCGAGACACACGATGTCAAGGTGAATTCAGTACCGGACGCAGCCCCGTCCGGAAAGCGGGTCCCACCGATTTGGTCCGACAGCCCTCGGCTTTCTCGGTAGGCGCCCACTCTTATCTGGAGGACACCCATGACGGATATGTTGGATGCTGCCCGCGGCACCGACCAGTTCGCGAACATCCGCGCCGTCCTCGACGACGCGCTCGTCGAGGACCCGGAGACCGGCCGCTACCAGGTGCGGCGCAGCGTCTTCACGGACGAGCAACTGTTCGACCTCGAGATGACCCACATCTTCGAAGGCAATTGGATCTACCTCGCGCACGAGAGCCAGATCCCGAACGTCGGCGACTACTTCACCACCTACATGGGCCGTCAGCCCATTGTGATCACCCGCAACAAGGACGGCGAATTGGGTGCGCTGATCAACGCATGCAGCCACCGCGGTGCGATGCTCTGTCGCCGTAAGACCGACAACCGAACCACCTTCACGTGCCCGTTCCACGGCTGGACCTTCAACAACAGCGGAAAACTCCTCAAGGCCAAGGACGCTCGCACCGGTGGCTATCCGGAGCAGTTCAACAAAGACGGCTCACACGACCTGACCAGGGTGGCGCGGTTCGAGAACTATCGCGGCTTCCTCTTCGGCAGCCTCAACCCCGACGTGCTGCCACTCGAAGAGCACCTCGGTGACACCACGAAGGTCATCGACATGATCGTCGATCAGTCACCTGACGGACTCGAAGTTCTGCGCGGTGCTTCCACCTACACCTACGACGGCAACTGGAAGCTGCAGACCGAGAACGGTGCCGACGGCTACCACGTGTCTTCGACGCACTGGAACTACGCCGCTACCACCGCTCGCCGCACCGCCGGTGAATCGTCCAACGAGACCAAAGCCATGGACGCCGGCACCTGGGGGAAGCAGGGCGGTGGGTACTTCTCGTACGACTACGGCCACCTCCTGCTCTGGATGTGGTGGGGCAATCCCGAGGACCGTCCCCTCTTCGAACGCAAGGCGGAGCTGGAAGCTCAGTTCGGTTCCAAGAAGGCCGAATTCATGGTCGGTGCGTCGAGAAACCTCTGCCTGTATCCGAACGTCTACCTCATGGATCAGTTCAGCAGCCAGATCCGGCACTTCCGTCCGATCTCCGTGGACCAGACGGAAGTCACCATCTACTGCATCGCGCCCAAGGGAGAGAGCGCCGAAGCGCGCAGCAACCGCATCCGTCAGTACGAGGACTTCTTCAATGCCAGCGGTATGGCCACCCCGGACGATCTCGAAGAGTTCCGTTCCTGCCAGAAGACCTACCAGGCAGCCGGCGCCCCGTGGAACGACCTCAGCCGTGGCGTCACACACCAGATTCCCGGTCCGAACGACGTCGCGAAGGATCTCGGCATGAATCGCGTGCTCTCGAGCGGAGCCAAGACCGAGGACGAAGGCTTGTATCCCATTCAGCACGGGTACTGGCGCGACGCCATGCTCGCAGCAGTCGATGCCGAGCAAGCCGCTTCCAACCGGACCATCTGAGGACGATCACCATGACTGTCACCACCACCACCAATGCCGTCGCCCTCGAAACAGTGCAGCAGTTTCTCTACCGTGAGGCTCGCTATCTGGACGATCGCGAGTTCGAGAAGTGGATCGAGTGCTACCACCCCGATTCCGAGTACTGGATGCCCGCATGGGCGGACGACGGCGAACTGACCACGGACCCGGCCGCAGAGATCTCCCTCATCTACTACCCGAATCGCGGCGGTATCGAGGACCGCGTGTTCCGAATCAGGACTGACCGTTCCAGCGCGACAAGCCTTCCCGAGCCCCGCACCGGTCACAACATCACCAACGTGGAAGTGGTCGAAGAACGCGGCTCCGTGGTCGACGTCCGCTTCAATTGGTTCACGCTGTACTTCCGCTACAACACCGTCGACACCTACTTCGGTACCTCGCATTACACGATCGATTTCTCGGGCGAGCAGCCGTTGATCATGAAGAAGAAGGTAGTCCTCAAGAACGACTACATCCATCACGTGGTCGACATCTACCACTTCTGACACGACTTCCCTTCGAATCGAGCTGTTTCCCATGAGCATTCAAGCTGCGCCGACCTTTCAAGTAGCCCTGAGTTTCGAAGCAGGCATCACCCGCTTCGTCGAATGCAACACCGACGAGACCGTCGCGGACGCGTCGTACCGCGCACGAATCAACATTCCGCTCGACTGCCGCGACGGAGCTTGCGGCACCTGCAAATCACTCTGTGAGTCAGGCACTTTCGACGCCGGCGACTACATCGAGGAGGCCCTGACGGACGACGAGGCCGAGCAGGGATACTGCCTTCCTTGCCAGATGGTGCCGGAATCTGATCTCGTGCTGCAGATTCCCACCACGTCGGCGGTCGCCAAGACCACTGCCGGTTCGTACACGTCCACCATCACCGAGAGCATTCGCCATTCGGATTCGACGGTGGGTTTCACCGTCGCAGTCGACAACCGCGCAGATCTGGTCTTCCTCCCCGGTCAGTACGTGAACATCCTTGTTCCCGGAACCGAAGCGACGCGGTCGTACTCGTTCAGCTCCGGCCCTGAGGTCGAGTCGGCGTCGTTCCTGGTCAAGATCACCCCGGGTGGTCTGATGTCCGAGTATCTCGGTCAGCGTGCGCAGGTAGGCGACACTCTCGAATTGACCGGACCGATGGGTAGCTTCTTCCTCCGGTCAGGTCAACGGAGAGCCCTACTGCTTGCCGGTGGAACCGGCTTGGCCCCGCTGCTCTCCATACTGGAGAAGATGCGTACCGAAAGCTCCACTCGGCCTGTTCATCTGGTCTACGGCGTCAGCTCCGACACCGATCTCGTCGAACTCAACAAACTGCACGACTACGCGCAGTCCCTACCCCAATTCACCTTCGACTACTGCGTATCCGATCCCGACAGCACAGCACCGAACAAGGGCTATGTCACGGGCTTGATCGAGCCCGATCACCTCGACGACGGCAACGTAGACGTCTACCTGTGCGGCCCGCCGCCGATGGTCGAAGCCGTACGTCTGCACTTCAAGGACGTATCGATCACACCCACGAACTTCTACTTCGAAAAGTTCAACAATGCGGCAGCACCGGCTGATTCACCGGCAGCCTCGGCCGAAGAATCAGCTGCCGGCACGTACGAGATCGGTGAAGAACATCTGCCGGTCACGGAGTCGGACGCACAGTTCGACGCTCGGATGGCCCTCGAACTCGGAGCAATGGAACTCACGATCGGCCGCCTCACTCCGGCACAGTTGACGGAGTACCGCATTCTGGCGGAGAACTCGGCTGCTTCCATCGACCGCGATCACTTCACGGACGCAGCGGCATTCACCGAAACCAATGCCCTGTTCCACGACTTCCTCTTCCGCTGCACCGGAAACGAAGTGCTCCTGCAGGCATACCACCGTCTCGAGGTCACACAACTGATGAACCGAGTGCTCCGCACCGCCGATTGGGTGGACGAACATGTCGCGGAAGATCACTCACGTATCGTGAGTGCATTCGAGCAGAATGATCGCGCCGCGGCCCGTGATCTGATCGTCCAGCACAGCGAACACGCCAAGTCGACGATGCACCGCGCCATCACTGACGCTCGGGAAAGTGTGGCGTCGTGAGCACGAGATTCTTCGCCGGCCGGTTCGACGACCGGGTCGTGGTCGTCACCGGAGCGGCTCAGGGGATCGGGCGCAGCGTTGCCGAAAGAGTTTCCGCAGAAGGTGGTTCCGTCGCGCTTGTGGATCGAGCTGAACTGGTTCACGACATCGCGACACCGCTGGAGCGTTCCCATTCGGTGACCGCGGACCTCGAGACGTTCGAAGGTGCCCAGAATGCAATAGATTCCGCATTGGAGCGCTTCGGACGCATCGACGTCCTGATCAACAACGTCGGTGGGACCATCTGGGCCAAACCCTACGAGCACTACACGCCGCAGCAGATACAAGCCGAGGTCACACGATCACTGTTCCCCACGCTCTGGACGTGTCGCGCCGTACTGCCCCATCTGATCGAGCAGGCGAGCGGCACCATCGTCAACGTGTCCTCGGTCGCCACCCGCGGTGTCAACCGTGTTCCTTACGCGGCGGCCAAGGGCGGGGTCAGCGCGATCACCGCTGCACTGGCGATGGAAGTCGCGCAGTACGGAATACGCGTCGTGGCAACCGCTCCCGGCGGAACCGAGGCGCCACCACGCGTCGTGGCACGCGGGCCGGGTGCCGAGACCGACGAGGAGAAAGCCTGGTACCGGCAGATCGTCGACCAGACCGTCGACTCGTCGCTACTCAAGCGTTACGGCACCCTGGACGAACAGGCTGCTGCTATCACTTTCCTTGCCTCCGAAGAGGCTTCGTATGTCACCGGAACGGTTCTGCCCGTCGCCGGTGGCGACCTCGGCTGAATCCAGCCTCCCCCGATTCCTGATCTCTCGAACGGAGATTCGCCATGTCCTCGATCGAACGTGGTTCCTGGGCCAGTGCCCGCCATCGCTCGTCAGTGTTGTGGGTGGTCACCATCGCCGCCATTGCCATTCTGTTCGACGGATACGACCTGGTCGTGTACGGCACGATCCTGCCCGTACTCATGGACGACCCCAGCCATATCGGCACCTTGACCGCATCTCAGGCCGGGGCGTTGGGTTCGTATGCACTCGTCGGAGTGATGGTCGGCGCACTGACGTGTGGAGCGATCGGCGATCACTTCGGTCGCCGAAAGATGATGCTGGTCAACATCATCTGGTTCTCGGCCGGAATGGCACTGGCAGCGTTCGCCACCAGCATCACCACCTTCGGTCTGCTGCGGTTCTTCACCGGCATCGGTGTCGGTGGGCTTGTCGCCACCGCCGGAGCCATGATTGCCGAGTTCGCGCCGCCGGGACGCCGCAATCTGTTCAACGCCATCGTCTACAGCGGTGTCCCGGCCGGTGGCGTCATGGCTTCCGTCCTGGCGATCGTTCTCCGTGATTCCATCGGATGGCGCGGACTGTTCCTCATCGGCGCCCTGCCATTGGTGTTCCTGTTCCCACTCGCCTGGTTCAAACTGCCCGAGTCTCCCGCGTGGCTGATTGCTCGCGGACGTGTCGACGAAGCTCGCGCCATTTCCTCGAAAACCGGAATTCCATTGCCTGCCGGTACAGATCGACCCAACGACGCCGTAGCCGAGAAGGTCGGCTTCCGAGCGTTGGCGAGCAGACAATATGTCTGGGGCACCGCGCTTCTCGGCCTCATGAGCTTCGCCGGCCTCCTCCTGACCTACGGACTGAACACCTGGCTGCCCAAGATCATGGAAAACGCGGGATACAACGCGAAGGGTTCGCTCTCGTTCCTGTTGGTACTCAACGGCGGTGCCATCATCGGTGGACTTCTCGCCTCCAAGATCGCGGACGTCACCGGTCCGCAGCGGGTTGTCGCAACCACCTTCGGCCTGGCCGCACTCGCCCTGCTCCTGTTCACATTCGGGTTCCCGCTTCCCGTACTCCTCGCCTCCGTTGCCATCGCGGGTGTCGGAACCATCGGTACTCAGGTTCTGATCTACGGATTCGTGTCCAACTACTATTCGACGGCCGCTCGGGCCGCAGGTGTCGCGTGGTGCGCCGGATTCGGACGTCTGGGCGGGATATTCGGGCCACTGATCGGCGGAAGTTTGATCAGCGCCGGAATCAGTTCCGAATCGGCGTTCTACGTCTTCGCCGGCATCGCGGTGCTGGGCGCCATCGTCACCTTCTTCGTGCCGAAGCAAGCACCCGACCTGGGTGCCACTGCACTTCGATCCGATGGAGACCGTGCCGAAAAGGAAACCCGTGGTGAGCCCGGCGTTACGGTAGTCGGGTGACACTTCGTGACCTGTTGCTCGGCCGAGAACGCGAGCTCGCCGTTCTCGGCCGAGCCTTGGCCGCGGCAGAGACAGGAGTGCCGACTCTCGTGCTGGTCGAGGGCGATGCCGGTAGCGGTAAGTCCACTCTCGTCGACCGGTTCGCCGAAATCTCTTCCGCTCATACGCTCCGCCGCGCTCGTGGGCTGGAGTGGGAATCGAACACTGCCTTCGGAGTGATCGAACAACTACTCGAACGTCCGGTTTCCAACTCGGACCCGGTCGCCGTTGCACACGAGATCGTCGACGCAGCGGAGCAACTGACCCTGATCGTCGTCGACGATGCCCATCACAGCGATGTCAGCTCGCTTCAGGCAATCACCTCCGCCCTCCATCGAGGCCGAACGGCACCACTGCTCTTCGTCCTCGTCGCCGAGGAAACGCCGTTCCTGCGCGAGGATGTCAGGCAGATTCTCGACCTCCACTGGTCGACGCGTTTGCACATCAGCCCGATCGACGCACCCGTCATCATCGACATCGCCCGGATGCGAAGCGGAATCGATCTCAGTTCCGGCGTCGCGCTTGCCCTTCAGGACTTCACCGCGGGCAACACACTCGACATCGTCTCGCTTCTCGACGAGCTGCCACCTACCTATTGGACCCAGTGGCACCGAACTTTGCCCGTCCCTCGCCATCGTGCAGTATCGATCGCCGCCGCCCTCGCTACGTGTTCGGCGGGAGCACGAACGTTGATCGAAGCCGCAGCAGTTGTCGGGCGCAGCACGACGTTGTCGCATCTTGCTCAGCTAGCCGAAATCGACGACGTGGTCGGCGCCTTGGACAGCGCCTTCGCCAGCGGCCTCCTTTCTGTCCACGAGCAGCACGGCAGCACCGAGGTGTCACTGAGCAGCACGATGGTCACGGCCGCAGTGCGCGGGGCGTTGGGACCCGCGCACTTGCATCTGCTGCACACACGCGCAGCCGAGATCGCTTGGGGAGAAGGTGAACGGCTTTTCCACCTTGCCGCTGCCAGCACCACCCATGACGAGGACCTCGCCGCCGAACTCGTTGCGTACGCATCACTACGAGCATCCGACGGCGCGTGGTCGGAAGTCGCCGACGCCATGGTCACGGCAAGCCGTCTCACCACAGCCCGAACCGAACACGAGGACCGACTGCTCCGCGGAGTCGACGCGCTGACCGGATCGGGTGACATCCCCCGCGCCATGGTCTTCGTGCCGGAGATCGAGAGTATTTCGCGCGGGCCTCTCCGCGACGCCGTCCTCGGCTACCTCGCCATCCATAGAGGGCGACCGACCGAGGCCGCCGATCTTCTGACCAGAGCGTGGGACAGCTGCAGCGTGGATCGTGAGCCAGGCATCGCTGCGATGATCGCCCAACGAATGGTCCTGCATTCTCTGGCTCGGCTCGATGGCACGGCGCTCGTCGAGTGGGTTGACCGCGCAGTCGAATTGGTGGGCCCTTCTGATCCCGCAGCAGTGGAGTCCGAAGCGATCAAGGGTCTCGGGCTCGGCGCTACCGGAAGAACCGAGAATGCGCTCGCGGCATACGCCGAACTCTCCGATCGTGTCCGCCCCGGAGCCCAAGCACAGCGCTTCCAGATGGGACGCGGATGGCTCGAGCTTGCGTTGGACCACCCGGAGTCCGCTAGACGCGACCTCGAAAGTGCGGTGTCCACAGAGTTTTCCAGTGGTTCGGCAAGAATCTCACTGTGGGCACAGGCCTGGCTCGCCCGCACTCAATTCGCTCTCGGCGCCTGGGACGAAGCGCTCTCGACCGTCGAGGGCGCCGGTGCCGAGGTGGATCGGTTCGAGATCGAGATCATCCGGCCGTTGGTCCACTGGTCGGGAGCACAGATTCACGCTCTGCGCGGCAACTGGGAACTGGCCCGTGACCATGTGCGACGTGCGTACGCCGGCATTCACGCCTACGAAATCATGTATGTTCCTGCACTTCTCGCCAGGGCCCAGGTTGCCGAGGCCGCCGCCGACTACGCCGAAGTTCTGGTGGCGCTGGCTCCGCTCACCTCGAGCAAGGCGCAACAATGGCTCGACGAGCCGGGCTTCTGGCCGTGGGTCGATCTCTACGCCAATGCATTGGTCATGGTCGGGCGAGCTGATGATGCCGACGCCTTTCTGCAACCACACGAGCAGACCGCACGACGTCGGGAGCACCGCTCAGCTGCGGCACGTCTCGGCTACGTTCGCGGCCGGATCCACGGCGCACGGGGCGAACTCGACTTGGCAAGAGAAAGTTTCGATGCTGCACTACTCGGCATCGAGACGCTGCCGCTCCCCTACGACCGAGCCCGAATCAATTTTGCCTACGGCCAAACTCTCCGCCGGGCCGGGAAACGCGCGGAGGCCGACGTCGTCCTCCGCGCCGCCCGCGAGCTGTATCACTCGTTGGGCGCCGCTACTTACGTCGAGCGCTGCGAGCGCGAACTCCGCGCGGGCGGGTTGAACCTCTCGCGGACGGAGAAGGGAATCACCGACCTGACCCCGCAAGAACGAGCCGTCGCCGACCTTGTCGCAGCGGGCAAGTCCAACAAGGAAGCTGCCGGCGAATTGTTCCTCTCCGTCAAGACCATTCAATATCACCTCACGCGCGCGTACGCGAAACTCGGACTGCGATCACGGAGCGAACTCGCGGCTTTGTTCCGCGACCGAGGGCTTTCGGATCCGCATCAGGAGAACTGAGAACATGCCGGACACTACGACGACCGCGCCCGTTCGCGTCGTCACCGAGTCACTCCCCCAACCGCTCTACGGCCCGAAGCGGGTCTTGCGCGACTTCGGCGGAACGTCCATTGCCAACGGAATCATCGGCATCGTCTTCTCGGCCACCGGGCCGGTGGCGGTCATTCTCGCTGCGGGGTTGGCGGGTGGACTGAGTCAAGCCCAATTGGCCTCTTGGCTTTTCGGTGCCTTCTTCGTCAACGGCATTCTCACCATCACGGCTTCCTGGCTGTACCGGCAGCCGCTGGCCTTCTTCTGGACGATTCCCGGAACCGTTGTCGTCGGAACGTCGTTGGAGCATCTGCCGTGGGAGCAAGTGCTCGGAGCGTTCTTCGCGACCGGCGCCCTGATCTTGCTGTTGGGATTGACAGGGTGGGTCACACCGATCATGGCCGCATTACCCTTGCCCATCGTAATGGCAATGGTGGCAGCCGTTTTCCTTCATTTCGGAACGGATTTGGTCGAAGCGCCCGCCCACGACGCGGTGATCGCCCTGCCGATGATCGCCACCTTTGTCGCTCTGAGCGTGTTCGCCAAGCTGGGAAGATTCGTTCCGCCCGTTCTCGGCGCGTTGATCGTCGGCGTGGTCGTGATACTCGCGGCCGGAAGATTCAACTCCGCCGGCGACGCGCACGAGTGGCTGGCGCATCCGATGCTGACCACGCCAACCTGGTCTTGGCAGGCGATGATCGAACTGGTTGTACCGCTGGCGATCACAGTCGTCGTCGTGCAGAACGGCCAAGGAATCGCAGTCCTCCGCGCAGCGGGTCATCAACCGCCGATCGGGGCAGCAACGGTTGCCTGCGGTGTGTTCTCTCTCGTGAACGCGGCGGTGGGTTGTGTCTCGACGTGCCTGACCGGGCCGACGAACGCATTGCTCACGGCGTCGGGAGAGCGGACACGCCAATACACCGCCGGAATCTTCTGCGGCTTACTCACCGTCGTCTTCGGACTGTTCGCCCCGACTTTCGTCGCGATGATGTTGGGAACTCCGACGGCATTCATCGTCACTCTGGGTGGTCTGGCCATGCTCAAGGCCTTACAGGGAGCCTTCGTGACCGCATTCGGCGGGAAATTCACCTTCGGCGCTTTGATCGCGTTCCTCGTGACGATCTCCGACATCGAACTACTCAATATCGGAGCCGCTTTCTGGGGACTCGTCTTCGGGGTCATCGCCTCGCGCATGCTCGAACGAGCCGACTACACCTGACATGCGAATATTCGCATACTCGACTTTGACAATCATTTACATTAAGCAGTAGATCTATACCCATGCACCTCAACACCCGCATGTCGCGGCGCCTCACCCTTGCCACATCAGTTGGCCTCTCACTCGCCCTCGTCACGGGCTGCTCGTCCGACAACAAGGACTCGGCCCCGTCGGAGACCACCACGACAACCGCGTCCGCACCCACCGAACAAGCCTCGGCAACACCGCGTCTCGCAGTCTCCTACGACGGTGGCGTCCTGGTGCTGGATGCAACTTCGCTCGACGTGGTCGGCGAGACCAAGATCGACGGCTTCACGCGACTCAACCCGGCCGGCGACGGTCGCCACGTCATGATCTCGTCGGGTGAGGCGTTCAAGGTGCTCGACACCGGCACGTGGTCTTCGGCTCACGGTGATCATTCTCATTACTACACAGCCGATCCCGCGATGTCCGAGGTCGAGTTTGCAGCCAACGAACCCGGACACGTTGTACGCCATGCCGGAAAAACCGTTCTCTTCAACGACGGCTCGGGACTCGTCGAGATCTTCGATCCGGCGCAGTTGGCAAAACGCCAACCCCGCGTCGAGACGTACACCACGCCAGAACCCCATCACGGCGTTGCGGTCGCACTTGCCGACGGCAGCCTGTTGACGACCATCGGAAATTCGGAGTCCCGCAACGGCATTGCCATCCTCGATGCCGACCGCAAGGAAATCCTGCGCAACGAACAGTGCCCCGGTGTCCACGGCGAAGCAGTCGCTGCCGGCGAAGCCATCGTGCTGGGCTGCCAGGACGGGTTGCTCGTGTACAAGAACGGAGCGATCACCAAGGTCCAGAGTCCGGATGCATACGGCCGCATCGGAAATCAGGCAGGCTCGGAGGAGTCGGACATCGTGCTGGGTGATTACAAGACCGACAAGGACGCCGAACTCGAACGTCCGCAACGGGTCTCGCTGACCAACACGACGACGTCCGAACTCAAGCTCGTCGACCTCGGCACCAGCTACACCTTCCGCTCACTCGGCCGCGGACCACACGGAGAGGCACTGGTGCTCGGCACCGACGGCGCCATCCACGTCATCGACCCGAACACCGGCGTCGTCACCAAGAAGATCGCCGTCATAGACGCATGGACCGAGCCCACCAAATGGCAAGAGCCCAGGCCCGCGCTCTTCGTAGAAGATCACACCGCTTACGTCACCGACCCAGCGTCGAAGAAGCTGATCGCAGTCGACCTCGAGGACGGCAGCATCCTGACCGAGACCACTCTCGATCACGCCCCCAACGAATTGACCGGTGTCACCGGCTGATTCAGATCCTCACCTCAGGCCCCCATCTCACACCGAGATGAGGGCCTGAGCCGTTCTCGTGCTTCGCCTACTGACCAGGGAATCTCATACCCAGGCAATCCTCGAGGTGCTACGACGCGCACCTCAGAGAATCGAAGCCGTTGTCGCCAGCTCTGCTGGAGCTGAGCGATGAGCAGGACCACGATTGACCGCGGCACAAGTCAGCATGGAATAACTCCGTGTGGAGGTTCGTTGGAGATGGTGTCGGTGTTCGGTTCTTTGCCCCGGGTACCACCCCAGAATTGCCACTTCGAGTGGCCACTTGCCGAGAGGCGCAAGACGGGCACCGACGCGCTGGAGCCGCTGGACACCTGCAGGTGTCCGGCGGCTTCGTCGTGTCCGGGGTCGGACCTCGGTCCGTGACGGTCGAGGTCCACGATATCGACCGCCGAATCTGCAATAACCGAAAACGCGTGGTTTTCCTACCGGAGGGTGGACACTCGATCATGCGCCAAAGCAGCTATGACCGTCCCTCTGCCGACAGGGCACTCCGATGGCTACTGCTGACATGGGGCCTCGGCAACTCTGTGGTGTGGTGGATCCACCTTTCACGGCGAGGCAGTCGCGCAGTCGAGACGTCACCGATACAGCCGGGCCCGTTCGGGGAGGCCAACTGGCTCGATATGGGAGGTTTCCTCGCATACTCCTCGGCCGCAACCTTGTTGATCATCGCGATTTGGTACGTCGCGGCCCGCAGGTGATCCGCACCGATAGAGTCCATGACATGGACGCCCTTTCACAGTCCGAACGGGAGAATTCGCTAGAGACCGACCGACTGCTTCTGCGACCGTTCCGTGTGCCCGATGCCGTTGTCTTGCGGGAGCTCTGGGGTGAGCGCGATCCTCGTGTCCCACCGCATCGTCGGATCGATTCCGATGGTCGACCCTCCATCGGAGACATCGAGGACCAGATTCGCAGTCGCTCACACCAACCCGGTCTACTGGCGGTGGAGCGTAAAGGATCCCATGACGTCATCGGCTACTGCGGCCTGATCGAGACTGAGCACGGACCTGACGGAGAGCCTGAACTGGCATTCGAATTTCTCCGTAGGGCATGGTGTCAGGGATATGCGACTGAGGCCTCATGGGCGGTAATCCAATGGGCGCAGGCATCAGGCTATCGACGTCTGTGGGCCACGGTCCGTGACTGGAACGGCGCTTCTCGCCGTGTGCTGGAAAAACTCGTATTCGTGGCGACCGACCATGCGGAGCCTCACGAAATCCACGGGGACCTGCTGTTCACGACAAAGGCACTGTGACTGCCTCGGCGACACAGGACTCGATGCCGCAATGACGAAGGTGCTGCGACGCGGTGACTCGGAACGCGCGCCGCAGCACGGGGAGTAGCTAGGCCGGGTTTTCGCCGGCAGCGACGTCGAGGATCCACGTCACCCCGAACGCATCGGTGAGCATGCCGAAACCGGGGCTCCACGCCGCGGCGGCAAGACCCTCGATGATCGATGCACCAGCAGAGAGTTTGGCCCAGTAGTTCTGCACCTCTTCGAGGGTTTCACCGCGAACCGAGACGAAGAACGGTTGGTCGGTGATCGTGGTGCCGTTCTCGCGGTGTGTCGAGCCTGCGTTGCCGGCCGAGCCGCCCGACTGTCCAGGGATGTCGTATGCCATCACACAGAAGCCGTCCTCTGTCTCCACCTGGCCGAACACGACGTTCTCAGCGCCGGGCACCTCCTTGGGCATCCCGAAGTCGCCGTAGGTTGCGATCGTGACCTGGCCACCGAAGACGGACTGGTAGAACTCCAGAGCCGCGCGGGCGTCTCCGCGGAAGTTGAGGTGGGTCGTTGTCTTGATGCTCATGTCTGCTCCTGGTACGAACGTCGCTCGGGTTTTCCCTGACAACGTCGACTCTCACAGCCGTATAGGACTGTTTTCGTCCTAGACTCGTCGTAGTCTCACCCCATGCCGACCACCACTCGGCTCTTGAATCTGCTGTCCCTCTTGCAGACGAGACGCGACTGGCCGGGCGCTCTACTCGCCGAGCGGCTCGACATCAGCCATCGCACGGTCCGCCGCGACATCGACCGGCTCAGGGAGATGGGTTACCGCATTGCGGCGACCATGGGCCCGGACGGCGGATACCGACTCGACGCCGGCAGCGAGCTGCCACCCCTGCTGTTCGACGACGATCAGGTCATCGCACTGGCAGTTGCGCTGCAGGCGGCGACGCTGACCGGCGTCGGTATCGAAGAGGATGCGGTTCGAGCGTTGACCACTGTGCGGCAAGTGATGCCGTCGCGCCTGCGTCATCGCCTCGACGCGCTCACGTTCACCACGATTTCGGCCGGTTCCGGCGACGCAGACTCCGTGTCCCCTGAGGTGCTCGTAGCGATTTCCGCTGCAGTCCGCGGTCGCGAGGTGTTCCGCTTCGATTACTCGAACGACCACTCAACCGACAACAGCGAAATAACCCCCCCGCGCCGAGTGGAGCCGCATCATCTGGTGACCTCCAAGCGTCGCTGGTACCTCGTCGCGTGGGATCTCGCGCGAGACGACTGGCGAATCTTCCGCGCCGATCGCATCACCCCACGCACCCCGAACGGTCCCCGGTTCACGCCGAAGGAAATCCCCGGCGGCGACGTCAGCGAATACGTGTCCGCGCGCTTCAAAGGATCGGAACATATCAACAATTGGCCGTGCCACGGCAAGGTCGTTCTCCATCGACCAGCCAGTTATGTTCTTCCCTTTGTCGGGGACGGCATCGTCGAAGATCTTGGCCCCGAGCAGTGCAGTCTCGAAGCCGGATCATGGTCTTGGACGGCGCTGGCAGCCTCCTTCAACCGATTCGACACCGACATCGATGTCGTCGGCCCGCCAGAACTTACCCACGCTTTCGCGCAACTCGCCGCCCGCAACGCCGCGACTGCTGAGAGTTAGTCAGTCGTCTCGAATGAGATCCAGGTCTCCAACGCAACCGTGCGCCCGCGGGTTCGTGATAGCTTTCAAGTCCTCAGAGGACCTGAGGACTTGAAGACCTGAACGAAGGGATGCCCAAGGAGATGAAGAAGGGGCAAGTTGCATTTCTCACCGGCACACACGTCGTGAACGATCTGTACCAGGGGGCTGTGCCTGCGCTGTTGCCGTTCATGATGCTCGAACGCGGATACTCCTATTCCGCGGTCGCCGGAATCACGCTCGCCGCGACCGGACTATCCAGTGTCGTGCAACCTGCATTCGGCATGCTGGTCGATCGAAAGAGCCGAAACTGGCTGGTACCCACAGGTTTTGTGACGGCCGCAGCAGGCATTGTCGTGGCAGCGATGAGCACCACCTACATCGTCACTTGGCTGGCAATTGCCGTGGCCGGCATCGGCATCGCCGCATACCATCCTCCCGCCACAAATTTGGCACGCGCGGCTGGAGGTCATTCACAGAAAGCCATGAGCGTGTTCTCCGTGGGCGGTACGTTGGGCGCCTCGCTGGCGCCACCGTTTGTCACGCTCGTGGTTGGCTCACTCGGTTTGTCCGGCGGCTATCTACTCGCAGTTCCTGCAGTGGTGGCGGCTATTTGGTGGATGGTCGCCCAGTCGCGATCGGCCAACACGGGTGCGGCCGAGTCAGCCCAGTCGTTGAGTGCGCAACTGGCAGCGAACGGTCCCGTGTCAGACGATTGGCGCTCGTTCACACGACTCGTGCTGGTAACGGTCTGTTGGTCAATTCCGTACGTGACCACACTGTCGTTGGTCTCACCGTTCGTGCTCAACGCACTGAACGGATCGTCCTCGAGCGCTGCAATCGTGTTGTCCTCCTTCACATTGGCAGGAGCGGCCGGAACGCTACTGGGAGGAGTCCTCGCGGACCGTCGTGGTCGACGCGCATCCATCCGACTCGGCTACCTGCTTGCGGTACCTTCACTGGCACTGCTCGCTGCCGCCCCGCACGTCGCAGTTGCCGAATTGGGAATCGTCTGTCTCGGATTTGCTATGTTCCTGCCCTTCGCGCCACAGGTGACATTGGCGCAGGACTACCTACCGAATCGCCCCGGCACAGCAAGTGGGGTGACGCTCGGACTCGCGATGTCCGTGGGGGGCATCGCATCTCCGCTGTTCGGCTACCTGGCAGATCACTTCGGACCGCGCATGGCGATCGGGGCGACAACTGCAGTGCTGTTCGTCGGCGCCGTCATCGCATTCACCTTGCGCGATCGACGACTCGACCCGGAAGACGAGACGGAGCGCGAACTGGACGTCATCGCCCTTCGATAAACCGAAAGACGGCCCCGTAGTCTGAAGATTCATCGGAGGACATGAAGTATTACTCGGTGAGCCGCTCCATTGCGGTTCACCGAGTCAGTCAGGAGCAGTCACATGGCAGTGCGCCAGATCAAGCAGCAGTCGCTGGTACAGAAAGCCGCGGACGAACTTGCGCGCCTCATCGGCGACGGCGAGTGGCCGGTCGGGACCAAAATCCCGAACGAGCAGGATCTGAGCACACTCCTCGGAGTCGGGCGTTCGACCGGCAGAGAGGCAGTTCGCGCACTGATTGCGTCGGGCCAGCTCTACTCGCATCAAGGGTCCGGCACCTACGTCATGTCCTCGACTCCGGTCACAGAACTCGAGCGAGAACTCAAACGCTCGGACCGCCGCGAAGTCTACGAAGTACGCCGACTTCTGGAAGTGGAAGCGGGCCGCCTGGCTGCCATGCGTCGGACCTCTGCCGACGTCGACCTGTTACGGGCAGCACTCGCAGCCCGTGAAAATGCTTCGACACCAACAGAATTTGTCGACGCTGACATGGAACTACATCGCGCCGTGGTGAATGCTGCGCACAACAGCGTGTTGTCGATGGTGTTCGATTCATTCATCGAAACGCTCCGCAACTCGGCCCTGGACGTGATCACCGACGTCACGGCACGAAACCCCGAATCGATCGACGACGAAGCCGCTGCCCACCGGGATCTGGTGGAAGCAATCGTCGCGGGTGATGCCGACGCTGCCAGTGCGGCAACGCGCAGGAACATGGACGGGCTCGACTGACCCTCTCTATCGTTGTCAGGCATGACGTCCACATCGCTCCCTCCACGGGGTCTCCGGATCGGCCTGTCCGCCATCGCGTGGCTCAACCTGCTCTCTGCGCTCGTAGGAATGGCGGGCCTGACGATCGGCGGCGGGATGGGCCTACCTCCGGAGTGGATCGAGGGAACCGTCTTCCCTTCATATTTCTGGCCCGGAATCCTCCTCGGCGTTGTCGTCGGAGGCATCCAAGCCGTCGCACTCTTCGCTCAGCACAACAGGTTCCGCCTGGCATGGGGCCTGCACGCCGCCGCCGGGCTGACCATGCTTATCTGGATCTTCGTCGAGATCGCCATCGTTCTCGCCTGGTCGCCGCTGCAAGGCATCTTCTTCACCACCGGACTGGCCCAGACGATCCTCGCCGTGCTCGCACTCGGAGCCTGGCCTCGCCCCTTCCTCCAACGAGTCGAGTAACGACGGAACCTGTTCTCGAACAACAGAATCACGACGGCCGGGCCCACCTCACCTTCCCGAAAAAGCCCTTGACTCGAAAGTATGTTCGAGTATGATGGAAGGCGGAACGGGGGGGTTCTCATGACGATCAACATCACCGACGATGCCGTCACCGACGTGGTCAACAACTCCGCCGTGGGTGTGCGCGGACGATTGTGGCGGCTTCACCCCAGCGACGTCCGCGAGATCGCCATCACCGCGTCAGCGGAAATCCTTCGCCTGGAAGCCATTCGAGTGGCCGCTGTCGACACCCTGACGTTGAACCCGGACGAACAAGTACTCTGCTACCGCGGCACCGGACAATGGCTCGCGAACCACACCATGCTGCAGATCTCCACCGGC
>NZ_LVCT01000147.1:0-6964 GCF_001647205.1 Rhodococcus sp. EPR-134 | reverse complement strand
GGTGGTCAGGTCACCGACTCCTGCGGTGTAGTTGTGGGAGTTGCCGTTTCGGTCTTGGATGCTTGCGAGGGCGGCGGGTAGTCCGTCCTCGCTCACCAGTGCGTCGAGTGAGTGTTGAACCGCATCGTGCCGCGCAGCGACGGTATCGGCGGACGACGAGCACGCACCGAGGGTGACCACGCTGAGAGTCATTGCGACGGAACAGAGGGCGCGGTGCCGTTTCCGGCTTTGTCTTTGGGGTGAGGGAGGTTGGCCCTGTCGACTGTGGCGGCGCATCAGTAGAACTCCTTGGAGAGATTGATCGGTCTGGACACGATCCTGTCTGCTGGAGGATTGGTCGCGCATCGCTCCGACGCGGGAAAACCATCTCCCTCGATCGGGGGAGGCCATCGCCGAGCGGCCCAGTCATACTTGTCGAATCATGATCACAGGACTACGACCGCTGATGCGGGGCTCTACATACTCAGCTGTACTTTTCGCCTTTTGTGGTGTGTTGGCAAGCCTGCCACTTCTGGTGGTTGCGATGTTGCCTGCTCTCGCGTGGCAATCCGCACCCGAGTTCGTCCGGGTGCTTTCGGTCCTGCTCATATGGGTGACTTTGGTAGGAGCACTCGGCCTGGTGCATCCTGTGCGACGCGCGCTCATCGTTACTGCCCGCCGACTGCTGCAGGTGTCGCTGCCGAGTCCAGCGCTCGGACACCGTACTCCTAACCTCTCGGAGATTGATCGCTGGCGGGCCCCGCTCTGGATTGTCCTGCATGTCATGGTGGGTTGGCTGGCGGCGCTCGCGACCAGCGTCCTTTTCATCATGGGGATTTCGCTCCCGGGGAACTGGCTCGGCGGCACGGCGCGAATCAGTCTGTTCGATACGTCGGTTGACGTGACGGGTGGATGGACCTGGATCGTGGCGGCCGGCTGCCTCCTGCTTGCGGTAGGAATTTGTGTCCTGGTGGCAACACTGCTGAGATGGCTGGCGCCACGACTGTTGGGGCCGTCCACGGCTGAACGGCTCGCGCTGGCGGAAGAACGCGAACTGCAACTGGCCGAACGTAATCGGGTCGCTCACGAGTTGCACGACTCGATCGGACACACGCTCACCGCCGCCACGATCCAGGCGGCGGTGGCCGGCGAGGTGCTTGCCTCCGATCCTGCCGCGGCGAGGGCCGCCATGCGTAGCATCGAGGAGTCGACACGGGCAGCGCTCGAGGACCTGGACTACGTACTGGGTGTACTTCGCGAGGAGAGGCCTGGGGCTGTACCTTCTCGGACGCTGTCGGACTTGCCTGCGTTAATTGATCGGTTGCGGCATGCGGGGGCGGTTGTGGAGGTGAACCTGTCGGGTGACCTTTCACAGATCCAGGGGACACTCTCTCGCGCGGCGTACCGGATCCTGCAAGAGGGGACGACCAATGCTCTGCGGCACGGGGACAGCGGGCCGATCGAAATCACGGTGGCAGTCGGCTCGGAGAGCGTCGAGCTCAGAGTGGTCAACAGCATCGGGGCAGTGACCGGGGGAAAGGCAGACGTAGTTCGAAGATCAGGGCGCGGCCTGGCAGGTTTGGCCGAGCGCGTGCGACTCTTGAACGGTGAGTTCAAGGCTGGACCGGACGGAGCCCAGGGCTGGCGATTGAGTGTTCAGTTGCCGGTACGGGTGGCACGATGACCGAAGCCAATTGGAGTGAGGACGCCGCCAAACCTGCAAGCATGCCAGTCACCCTGCTGATTGCGGATGACGACGACGTTACCCGCAGCGGCCTGCGTATGCTGCTCGCAGCTCAGCCCGGGATTGTGGTCGTCGGCGAGGCTTCCGACGGTATCGAAGCAGTGGAGCTTTCGCGGCAACTTCGTCCGGATGTGGTGCTGATGGACGTGCGGATGCCGCTGCGCAACGGAATAGAGGCAACTCGGCACCTCCAGGCCGAGTGCACCGAACCGCCGAAAGTCTTGGTAATCACCACTTTCGAAAACGATGGCTACGTCACGGCCGCACTCAGTGCGGGCGCGAGTGGCTTCGTGCTGAAGCGGCTCCCAGTCCCGCAGATCGCAGCGGCAGTACGTGTGGTGGCGGCGGGCGAAGTGATCCTGTTCCCTGCCGCGCTACGCCGGATGGTTACGCCCCGCCCGTTGGTCTCCGCTGAGGCGTTCCCGAATGCAGCGCTGACAGCAAAGGAGGAAGAGGTATTGCGGTTGATGGCCACCGGGCTGTGCAACTCGGATATTGCTCAGGTTCTGGTTGTGAGCCTGGAGACAGTGAAAACGCATGTCGGGAACGTGCTGGCAAAGCTCGGTGCTCAGAATCGGACGCACGCTGTCGTCATCGCCTACGAGTCTGGTCTGGTGGTCCCGGGGTCAGGCACCGATACGGAACCCTGTGCAACTGGCGGTTGATTGCTTTTGTCAGCGTGACCCGGTGAGGATTCGCCGACTGAACCTACAGATCCGTTCCTCTTGCCGAAACGCTCCGAGACGAAGTCACACCACCGGTCACCAGTGCGTACCGGGCACGAGTCGGGCGGCCCGACGGCCGAGTTTGCGGATGCGCGAGCGCGAGTGGTGCTGTCGCGCCGGTGTTGCCGGAGCGTCTGCCGGAGTTTCCTTGTCTACCTGACCCTTTGCCGCCGGAGAATCGGGGAAGGCCTGGTACATCTGGTTGAGAATTCGGTCCTTGGTGTGCGGTGCGAACAGGGTTCCCAGATCACCCAGGGTTCCCAGTGGTACGTCGATGCGTTTGGGGCGGTCGATCAGCGCGCGGATCACCATTGCCGCAGCCTTTTCCGGGCTGGTGATCGGGCCGTTGTTGTATTCGCCGGTCGGAGCGATCATCGGTGTTTCGACCAGCGGCATGTGGATGGTCGTGAAAGTGATTCCGTCCGCCAGGGTTTCAGAGGCGGCTACGTCCGAGAAACCGTCGAGGGCGGCCTTGCTCGCCACGTAGGCCGAGAATCTAGGCGTTGCCGCCTGGACTCCCGCGCTGCTGATGTTCACGATGTGGCCGAAGCGGCGAGAACGCATGGTCGGTAACAAGGCGAGCACCAATCGCACAGCGCCGAAGTAGTTCACGGCCATCGTTCGTTCGTAGTCGTGGAAACGATCAGTGGAGTGGTAAATGCCGCGCCGGATGGATCGGCCGGCGTTGTTTACCAACATGTCTACGTGATCGTGTTCTGTCAGAATGCTTTTGATCGTGTGCTGGACCGACTCGTCGTCGGTGATGTCGCAGGGGTAACCGAACGCCTTGCCTCCGGCTGATCGAATCTGCTGTACTGCGGCATCGAGTTCGTCGGTGCGGCGTGCGATCAGGAGAACGGTGGCGCCCTTCTGAGCGGCGGCAATGGCCGATGCCTTGCCGATTCCGGAAGAGCCTCCGGTGATCAGAACGATCCGACCCACGAGTGGTCCTTCGGGACTGTTACGTCGTGCGCGATTGGGATCGAGGTTTGCGCGCCAGTACTTCCACAACACAGTGGAGTACGACCCGAACTCGGGGACCGCCAGTCCTGATCCGGCCAGGGCGGCAACGGTTCTCGCGGAGGTGAAGGTCGGCGCCATCGTCATGTTGTCGAGTAATGCTGCAGGCATGCCGATGCGATCGAGGAAGACCTTCCGCGCCGATTCTGCCGAATCCATCGGCAATGGCGAGACAAAGGGTTTGGCGATCACGCCCGGCAGGCTGAGTGCGGGCCGGGGCGCTCCGGCGGCCTTGGCGAGTCCGGCATAGATTTCGCGTACCGGTTGAGGTTTCGGATTCACGAGATGGAATGCTTCGCCGTCATGGCCGGGCACATGCATCAATTCGACGAGGGCGGCGGCTACGTAATCGACGGGCACCACGTTGGTTGCGCCGAGGTTGGGGATCGGGACGGGGAGTGCTGCAGGTAATTTCGCGAGTAGCGCCAGTCCTGGGAACAAGTAGTACGGACCGTCGATCTTGTCCATCTCGCCGGTGACGGAGTTACCGACCACGGCAGACGGCCGATAAACACGCCAGGTGAGGCCTTCTCGTTCTCGAACGATTTTCTCCGCCTCGAACTTGGTTCGGTGGTACGGAGTGGGAAAGCCTTGACCGCAATCGAAATCGGTTTCGCTGAAGGTTCCCGGGTAGTCGCCCGCAACTGCGACTGATGACACGTGATGAAGGGTGGCTCCCAGCTGTGCGGCAAGGTCGGCCACGGAGCGTGTGCCCTCGACATTCGTCGAAGCCTGCTCGTCTCCGGCGGTGATGTCGTAGATCGCGCCGAGGTGAAGGACGTGGTCGGCAGGCGGGGGAGAGTCGATGCCCAGTCCCGGCTCGGTCAGATCTCCAATGAGTGGATGCACGCGATCGCCGCCGGGAATTGCCGACACCTGTTCTTCGAGTTTGGCTACAGAACCGGCTCTGACCAGCACATGGATCTGAGCAGTTTGATCACGCTCGAGCAGGAGTGGCAGTGCAGCTCGTCCGAGGAATCCGGTACCGCCAGTGACGATGTAAGTGGCCATAGTCGGTAACTTACTCCAAAGTAAGATCAGCGGCTAGAGGGAAACGAACATCAGTGCGTCATGACACCGTCCTCGGCGTCGAAGTCGATGCCCGCGGAGATGATTCCGGAGAACAAGAACGCGACGGCAAGCGCAAGAGCGGGGATTGCAAGGATCCATTCGAAAATTGTCATGCTCCAAGTCTGACGAAATCAGCTTCGGAGAACATCGCCCTGCGGAGCGATTTAGACGATCGGGCAGTCATCCTCGAGGACGACTGCCCGATCAGGGAAATCCACTAGGTCTGTTGCTGAAGAGTTTCGGGCGCAGTGGGGTGCGCGCTCGTCCTTGCGTCGCGTGACGTGATTTCGGATGAGATGTGGGCGGCCGTTGTTCCGAGGGTGTGAAGGCCATGCGCCGTCCGCCAGTAGACCGGCGCACCATCGTCGAGGCGATGGCGTGGACAGGCCGGCAAACCCTAGGCCGGTTCAGCGCCCGACAAGTCCTCGACCGCATACGGAGTCGTTCCTTCGAACAGAACACCGATCCCGAAAGGATCGGCCATCTCGAGCCTTGACTCAGCGAACCGCAGCAGCCAGGTTCCGTCAGCCCAGATCACCGCCTCAGGTTCGCCGAACAGTGACTCCGTGGCGTCCAACTCCACGAGTTCGGAGTGGCGGAGGCCGAACTGTGGCCCACGCAGCTGTTGACGCAGGTAATCGGCGGCGACTTCGGCAAACTCACCGAACCGGGCCATCACGGTCGCAGCGAGCTCACACACCGCAGACTCCGGCACGGTGGCCGGCTCGATAACCAGACTCACCGGCCTGGAGTCACCGACCCCCTGGATATCGATGCTCGATGTCCAGCACGCCAACGAATCGTCCGAGTCGACACGCGAAAACACTGCTGAGCCGACCACAACACTCTCAGGTAAGTCATCCACGACCCCTAGTCAAACACGGCTCTCCGCAGGATCCCAGGGACTCTTCAGCGACATGATCCAGTCGCGATCAGTGGCCGATGCCGACCTTCGCGTGAACCTTTTTCATCCACACAGGAGCCCACCAGTTCGCTTCGCCCATCAACTTCACTAGCGAGGGCACGAGCAACATGCGGATGATGGTCGCGTCGACGATCAGCGCGACGATCATGCCGACGCCCAGGAACTTCATCACTGACAGCCCTGACATTGCGAAGGCCCCCGTCACCACTATCAGGAGTAAGGCGGCAGCCGTCACGATGCGGCCGGTGCGCTCGGTTCCGAACTTGACCGCTTCCTCTGTCGTCGCTCCCGCGTTCTTGGCCTCGACCATCCGTGACATCAGGAAAACCTCGTAGTCCGTGGACAATCCGAACACCACCGCCAGGATGAGCACGACAAACGTCGCCTCCAGCGGAGTTTGACTGACCCCGAGGAGTTCGACGCCGTGTCCGTCCTGGAAGACGAAGGTGAGGACACCGAAGGTGGTCGCGAGACTCAGGGCTGCCATCAGCACCGCCTTGATCGGCAGCACCACCGAACCGAACGCGAGGAACAACAGGATCAGGGTGGATCCGACCATGATGAGGATCATCACCGGTAGCCAGTGCAGGACGGCGTTGTTGCCGTCGTCGACCATGGCTTGACCGCCGCCGACAAGCAGCACCGTTCCGTCGGGAGCGGAGATCGCACGCAGATCTGTCACTGCGGCGCTCTGTGATTGGGGTGTAGAGCCCTCGCTGTAGAGAGCCTGAACCGCGACGAGTTGATTGGTGCTCGCGACGACGGTCGCCTGACCGATGCCCTCGACTCGACCGGCGGACTCGGCGATCGCTGCACCTTCGGCCGGGGTGAGAGTGTTCCCGTCCTCGGCCTGAAGGATCATCGTTGCGCCGTTTCCGGTTTGCGGGAAGTCGTTGACCAACGTGTCCATTGCAACGCGAGCGGGGTCGTTGTCCGGTAGTGCGGTGTACGAGAGTTCTCCCAGCCGGGCGCCGAGCAGCGGCGAGGCCATCACGAGCAGCACAGCCACGATCGTCACCGAGACTGCGACCGGACGCTTCATCACCCACGTGACGACGCGGCCCCAGAACTTGCGCGAGCGTTCCTCGCCGCGTTGCGCCGCATCCTTGCGCCACGTCAGGGCGTTGATGCGATGCCCCAGAATGGCAAGCAGCGCAGGCACAGCGGTCAGCGACAGGACGGCCGCGCTCAATACTGCGGCGATCGCGCCGAAGCCCAGAGACCGGATGACGGCCTGGGGGAATACGAGCATGCCGCTGAACGCACAGATCAGCAGTAGACCCGAGAACATGACGGTGCGACCCGCGGTCAGAACTGTCCGCTGAGCAGCCGCTCCCGGGTCCGAGCCCGAATTCAGTTCTTCACGGAACCGGCCGACCACGAACAGTCCGTAGTCGATGGCCAGTCCCAACCCGAGAAGAGAAGCGACGTTGATCGAGAACGAGGACACATCGGTGATCAGCGTGAGGATTCGCAGAACCGCCAAAGCGCTCAGGACAC
>NZ_LVCT01000146.1:0-1023 GCF_001647205.1 Rhodococcus sp. EPR-134 | reverse complement strand
GACCACCAGGTCCTTCTCGAGCTTGGTGTTGAATGCGACGCCGACGACGGTGTTACCCGCGAATTGTGCCTCGGCACCTTCGACTTCGAGCTTCGGCAAGAGATCGGCGAAAGTGGCCGGTGTGACGCCCGAGTCCGGTGCCAACGTGATCGCAACGGCCGCCATGGATCCGTCGTTCGAGAGCAGGCTGGCCTTGGCCGCGGCGTCTGTTCCCCAATACGACTTCACCGACGCGGTCGGCACTTCCGTTTTGAACTGGTCGACGGCGGCCGTTACTGCCGGCCCGATGTCGTCCAGAGTCTTGCCGTCCGTGGGCGAGTAGATCGCGATGATGTCCGGGGTCTGCGGTCCGAGATTGTCTTCGATGATGTCGGCGACCTTCGCGGAGTC
The DNA here is from genome assembly GCF_001647205.1 of Rhodococcus sp. EPR-134. Lineage (NCBI taxonomy): Bacteria > Bacillati > Actinomycetota > Actinomycetes > Mycobacteriales > Nocardiaceae > Rhodococcus > Rhodococcus sp. EPR-134. The sequence continues at coordinate 633 of NZ_LVCT01000146.1, read as the reverse complement.
GCTGCCCGGATCTATGAAGCCGCCCTGGCTGAGCTTGCCGAACACTCCGAGTCCCCACACCCCACTGATGAGAACTATCAGAACCGCGAGGCTCAGTACCCACCATTTCCGGGCGACGACGGTTTGGGCCCAGCGTGTCATGTATCAACTCCGGTGTGTGGGGGCGTCTGGCCAGATCGACTGTAGTGGGCGTTTGGTCTTGAATCGGAAACGTCATGCATACTGCTCGAAGCACTTGCAAGCCACGCGTGTGGGGGAAGCCGGTCCGAATCCGGCGCTGACCCGCAACGGTAGGTCGATTCTCGGTAGTCACCGAGTGTCGGCAAGCCCGATTACCCGCCGCGCGGTGTGCGACATCCATTCGTCGTGGTCTACGAAAAGGAAGTCCAGCAGGAGCTCTGGCCGAGGATCAGCGTGCGGGCGGAGTTGTCTGTCGGATTCTCATTCGTGGCTCAGAGCCCTTACGAGGTCCCCGTGTCACTTCAGTTCTCCCCGTCCCGCGCCGCCGCTGTTCTCATCGCGGTCGCCTTGGTTTCGGCAGGTTGTTCCAAAGGCGAAGCGGCTGGTGGTTCTTCAACCACCGAATCCTTTACGCAGCCGGTTTCCATCACGAACTGCGATCGAGAAGTAACA
>NZ_LVCT01000145.1:0-1877 GCF_001647205.1 Rhodococcus sp. EPR-134 | reverse complement strand
TACCCGCCCACCGAGCAGATTCTCGATCTCGATCCCGATTTTGTCGTCGGAGGTATGAGCAGCGCCTTTCAAGAGAAGGAAGGCCGTTCGCGGGACCTGTTCGCCGAACGCGGAATCAACACGTTCCTGTTCTCCGAGTACTGCGGCCAGGGATTCCCCGACATCTCGATGCTGGAAAACGACTACGAGCAGTTGGGGAGAATCCTCGGCGTCGAAGGTGAAGCAGCCGAGGTCACCGATCAGGTAACGCAAGGGCTCGATGCGGTGAAGGCGGCAGTCGGAGATGCACCGCCGGTGCCGACATTCTTCTATGACGGCGGCAAGGACGTTCCGACGACGATCGGCGGAGTGGGTGTCGGTCAGCTCGTCGCCGGCTACGCGGGAGCGACGAACATCTACTCCGAGGGCGAGCGCCCATACGTCAAGACCACATGGGAGGTCGTGGGTGAGCGTGCGCCACAGGCGATCGTCGTTCTGGACTACGGATCTGAGAACGCCCAAGCGAAGATCGATTTCCTGAAGTCACATCCCGTCATGGCCACCACTCCCGCCGTCCAACAGAATCGATTCGTGGTCATTCCTCTCGACGACTTCTTCGAGAGCCCTCGTCTGGTGCGCTCGGCCCAGACCATCGCGGCGGGTCTGCATCCGGGCGTAGTTCCGGCACAGTGACCAGATCTCGTTCCAGCTATACCGCTTTGCTTGCAGTCCTGTGTGTTGCGCTTGCCGTGGTCATGGGGCTGGCGGTGTCTTTCGGGTCGGTCCGCATTCCCGTCGGTGACGTCTGGGCGATAGTCGGAGCTCGATTGGCGCCAAGGACTTTCGAGACGTGGTGGACCGCGGCGCGGGAGTCGATCGTGATCGACTCCCGCCTGCCACGTGCACTCACTGCCGCGGTAGTGGGTGCTTCGTTGGCCATGGCAGGTGCAGTTGCTCAAGCTGTCACCCGTAATCCGCTTGCCGATCCGTATCTGCTCGGAGTCTCGTCGGGCGCAGGATTCATGGTGGTTTTGGTTACGGTTCTGGGGATCGGAGCCGGAATGCTCGGCGTATTCACGATTCCTGTTGCCGCGTTCATCGGAGCGATGATTCCGTTGTTCCTCGCGTTGCTGATTGGTGGTAGATATCCGCAGCCGACTGCAATCATTCTTGTGGGTGTTGCGCTCGGACAGATATTTTCGGCATTGATCACTTTTTGTCTTTTGGTGATTGCAGACGAGCGTCACATCACTGGAGTTATGCATTGGCTCGCCGGCGGATTCGGTGATGCACGATGGTCGACGCTGATCTTCCCGACGATCACACTGGTCGTCGTCGGCACAGCCCTTCTATTCAGTTCGCGATGGATGGACGTTTTGCAGACCGGTGACGACGGGGCTGCTGCACTCGGTATGAACGTCCGACGGTTCCGTGTGTTGTCCTTGCTCGCGGTCTCCGTACTGGCGGGCGCAGCAGTCAGCGTTGCCGGTGGAATCGGTTTCATCGGTCTGCTGATCCCGCATCTGGCCGGCTTCATCGTCGGCACCAGAGCAATTCGACTGCTCCCTGCTGCAGCCCTGCTGGGCGCCGTCGCGATGGTTGCCGCGGATACCGCTGCGCGCTCGGTGGCACAATCCACTGAAGTTCCGGTCGGAGTGATCACGGCCCTCGTGGGTGCACCGATCTTCGTCTGGATGCTCTACCGGCAGTATCGGAGGCTCGAGCAGTGACACAGGCCAGAACAGTGACACAGACCAGAACAGTGACACTCCCGAAAGACTCCGAAACTGCGCCCCTGCTCGAACTCGTCGAGACCCGGGCGCGGCTCGGAAATCGCGAAGTGTTGCGCGGCATCACTTTCGCAGTCAAGTCCGGTGAAATATTGGGCTTGGTCGGGC
>NZ_LVCT01000144.1:0-3855 GCF_001647205.1 Rhodococcus sp. EPR-134 | reverse complement strand
GACGCTCTCGCGTAAGGACATCGCCCGAACTGTCTCGGCAAGTGTTCAAGAACCCACTGTCTCGGCAGGACTGTCGGTTCGTGAATCGATCGCGCTCGGACGAACTCCGCACCGCAGCTGGTTGGACCGAAGCACGGAGCGCGATACCGCCATCGTGGACCGGTGCATCGAGCAGGTCGGTTTGGTCGAGCTTGCCGGACGAGACGTATCGACCCTGTCGGGTGGTGAGCGGCAACGTGTCTCGATAGCTCGCGCATTGGCTCAGGAGCCCAAGGTTCTGTTGTTGGACGAGCCGACCAATCATCTCGATCTTCGTCACCAGTTGATCGTGATGGAACTGCTTACCGAACTTGCGTCGGCGGGGCTCGCAGTTGTGGTCACGATGCACGATCTACGGTTGGCAGTCGAGTACTGCGACAACCTTGCCGTGCTCACCGAAGGTGAACTCCGCGCGTGTGGGTCTACGGTCGAGGTGTTGGACGAGCCGTTGTTGGCCGAGGTTTTCGGCATCAGGGCGCGAGTCGAACGCGGAGTACGTCCGCGGATGGAGATATTGGGGCTGGCATGACGGAATCGGTGGCCGGGATCTACGCCCGTATGGCAGTAGCTGTGCCGTTCTTCGACAACCTGAGCGCGTATCCGGATACGGTGCCCGCGGTGTTGATGACCGACCCCCAGTGGTTGGCAGCACGTGTCGCCGATACGGCAGAGCGATGGGGGAGTGCGGACAGTCGAGTGAACGGCACGTTGTGGTGGTACTCGGCCAGCTCGACGCTGACCGGCATTCCGATCGGAACCGGGATGGTCACCGGGTTCGCGGCCGATCCATCGTTGGACGGTGGGCGGATCTTCTTGCGTGACAACGGCTATCTGGGCGGGTTTGCTGCCGGATCGGTCATTCCGATCTCGCGGAGTGTGGCGGAGTTGGGCCACGCGATGTTCCGCTCACTCAGTCCCGTGATCGAGGTACTCGCCGAGGTGTCCGGCGTTCGGCAGCAGGCGCTGTGGGCGATCGCGACGGACTCCATCGCCAATCGCAGCCTCGACGCCGCCGGTAGCGCGAGGGAACGCGGAAGTGCATTTGCTGCCGGCCTGATCGATGTTCTCCGCGGTGAGAACCCGGGCATTCCGGTTCCGCGTTTCGTCGATGTCGGCCGCAATGAAAGTGTTGTGCGCGTTTCTAATCCGTTGACACCGGTGGCATCCGGGCGACGCAGATTCACGCAGCGCGCGTCGTGCTGCCTGATTTACGAGGTGCCCGGTGAAGGTAAGTGCACCAGTTGCCCGAAGCGCGCACCCGAAGATCGGGTGCGCGCCTTGGCTGCTCTGGTGTGACTGGACCCAGGCTTTTACCGGGTCGGGTGTTGTCAGGTCAGTGAGCTGCGACCTTGGAACGGTCGAGTCCCAGCGCGTCGGTCATCGTGAAGAACAGATCGGTCTGGTCCGTGAGGCCGCTGACATTGGCCGCGTGCGGGCCGAAAGCTGCTACGCGCAACTGAGTGCCGGTATGCCCTTCGGATTCGACGGCCGGATCTTCGGACGTTCCGTAGCTGATCGTCATCTCCGAGCCGTCCTTCGTGGTCAGCTTGCGGGTCAGACCGGGGTAGACGATTTCCTGGGCGCGCTCGACCGGGATGTTCTGGTCCTTGGCGATGGTGGCGATGTCGTCGGCGCTGACGTTGGTGACGATCTGGCTGGTGTGAGCGTGGTCGGCTGTGACGATGACCAGGGTTTCTCCGTCGGTCTTCGCGAATTCGAGTGCCTTCTGCACAGCTTCGTCGAGGTCGACGGTTTCACCGATCTGACCGCATGCGTTGGCTGCGTGATCCTGCTTGTCGATCGAGGCACCTTCGACCTGGAGGAAGAATCCGTTGTCGTTGACCTTCAGTAGGTCGATCGCCTTTTGAGTCATGTCCGCGAGCTTCGGTACGTCGGAGGTTCGCTTGGGGTTGTCGACGCAGGTTTCTGCGGGCTGCAGGTAACCGTCACGGGTGGCGACAGAGCCTTCCCAGCGGACGGGCATGTTGCCGTCGGCGAACAAGCCGAGCACGGGTGCATCCTGATCGGCCTTGCCGACCTCGTTCATCTCGGCGGCATTCTTCACCAGCTGGTAGCCCCGAGCTGCGGCCTGCTCGTTGAGTGTCTTGCCCTGCCAGTCACCGGCTTTCGCAGTCTCGGCGAAGGACTTGGCGCCGCCGGCGAAGGTGACGTCGGCGCGGGTGTCGAGGAGTTGTTCGCTGATCGACCCCTTGCCGCCGTTCTCGAGGGCGTTCTCCGGGCAGGACTTGGACGTTGCCTCCGGTCCGTAGCACTTGCGGCCACTGACGTGCGCGACCTGCACTGCGGGGGTGGCGTCCTGCACCTCGGCGGTGGAGACGTTGCCGGTGGCCTTGCCGTTCGCCTTGGCGATCTCGAGGACGGTCGACTGGGCCTGACCCTTGATGTCGACGGAAATCGCGCCGTTGTAGGTCTTGGTGCCGGTGGACCATGCCGATCCGCTGGCTGCGGAGTCGGTGACGTAGTCGGGCTTGCCGTCCTTGGTCAGTGCGTAGTGCGTGTACTGGCCGGTGATCGGCAGGGCATCGAGACCGGGGAAGCTGCCGGCAGCGCCCTCGGCGTAGTTGCGCGCGGCGGTGATCTCCGAGTCGCCCATGCCGTCGCCGATCAAGAGAATGACGTTCTTCGCGCCGGAAGCGTTGACGGCGTCGCGCACTGCGGCCGACTGATCACCGTCGATGCGGCGAGCACCACCGTTCGAGGACAGTTCGCCGGTCGCGGCGCGATCGACGGTCGTGCCGTTCGAGCCGGTGGCCTCGTCGGCGCTGCTGCTGCAGCCGGCAGCGGCCAGAACGGCGACGGCGCCGGCGACGGCCGTCAACCTACGTGTGTTGCGCGAGAACGACATACGAGTAGTACTCCTGGAAACAGTGTGGATGGAGATTATGAACGCCGCTAATGATCTGGGGCGAAAGTGAACGGAGTGCAGACATGCGTACATCTGAATGTGACGAGACGGTGAGGGTTGAGATTCGCTCTGTTGACTGTGGGTGAGTGACCTGTCAGACTGAATCTGCATCGAACATCAGTTCGATGCATGTGGTGCGTCTTCCCTTTCGGCATCCTCGAGCAGTCGGTCGTCCCTGACGGCCGACTCGATCAGGTGCGAGGTCAGTGTGGGTTGGGGAAATGGGCCGCCGACGTGGTCCGAGATGGAACGGGTGCTTTCCGGACGACCCGGCCGTGTGGAACATGAGGATTTGTTTCCGGGCGATGGAAGCGACAGCCCCGCCTGGTCAAGAAAGCGCGGCGAGTACCACGCGGGCGAGCTCACCCGTGGTGCCGGTGTAATTCCTTACGCAGAACTGCACGCTCACTCGGCCTTCAGTTTCCTCGACGGTGCATCACCGCCGGAAGAGCTGGTCGAGGAAGCAGTGCGTCTCGGGCTCGAAGCTATCGCCGTCACCGATCACGACGGCTTCTACGGCGTGGTGAGGTTTGCGGAAGCCGCACGTGAATGGGGAATGCGCACCGTGTTCGGGGCCGAGTTGTCTCTGGATTCGGTACCCAGAACCGGCACGGCAGATCCCGGTGGAACGCACCTCCTGGTACTTGCCCGTGGGCAGGAAGGGTATCGCCGGCTCTCGCGGGAGATCGCTGCCGCGCATCTGGCGGGCGGCGAGAAGGGCAAACTGCAGTACGACTACGACGTGCTGACCGAAGCGGCCGGTGGCCACTGGCAGATCCTGACCGGGTGCCGGAAAGGTCATGTGCGGCAAGCCTTGACGTCGGGTGGTCGCGAAGCAGCGGCGGATGCCTTGGGGGATCTGGTCGAGCGTTTCGGGGCGGAGCGAGTGT
>NZ_LVCT01000143.1:0-2943 GCF_001647205.1 Rhodococcus sp. EPR-134 | reverse complement strand
GACCACCGCCGCACACTTCGCCGCTCCTCCGCGTCGACGCCTCGCCATGGCAATGGCGGCTGTGCGGTCGCGTCAAAGCTTGGACGAGGCAGCAGGATGGTTGGCCCCTACCGGCGGAGCGCACCTGCGGTCCGGCGCGGAGATGGCGGCACTGTTCTCGCTCTATCCCGAGGCTGTCAGTGGTGCCGCCGATCTTGGTCGTGAGTGCGCTTTCGATCTCAAGCTCATCGCGCCCAAATTGCCACCGTTCGACGTGCCAGCCGGGCATACCGAGGCGTCGTGGTTGCGTGAGCTCACCATGGTGGGGGCGCTGGAACGCTACGGACCGCCGGAAGGTGCACCGAAGGCATACAAACAGCTCGAACATGAACTTGCCATCATCGAGGGATTGAACTTTCCCGGATATTTCCTGGTGGTGCATGACATCGTGTCGTTCTGCAAGAACAACGACATCCTCTGTCAGGGAAGAGGTTCCGCTGCGAACTCGGCGGTGTGTTACGCGATCGGCATCACCAATGTCGATCCGGTTCGCAACAAACTGCTGTTCGAGAGGTTTCTTGCGCCTGAACGTGACGGCCCGCCGGACATCGACGTGGACATCGAGTCCGACCGCCGGGAAGAGGTGATCCAGCACGTGTACGCGAAGTACGGGCGTACGTATGCCGCGCAGGTAGCCAATGTCATCACCTATCGAGGAAAGTCGTCGGTGCGGGACATGGCTCGGGCGCTGGGCTTTTCGCAGGGCCAGCAAGATGCGTGGAGTAAGCAGGTCGGCCGGTGGGGCGGTATCGACAAGAATGCGGATACCGATATTCCGCGTCCGGTACTCGAACTGGCGGCGCAGATCGAAGGCTATCCGCGGCACCTCGGTATCCACTCGGGCGGCATGGTCATCTGCGATCGTCCCATCTCCGACGTCTGTCCGGTGGAGTGGGCGCGAATGGCCAATCGTAGTGTCCTGCAGTGGGACAAGGACGACTGTGCTGCCGCTGGGCTGGTCAAATTCGACCTGCTCGGCCTCGGCATGCTTTCTGCTTTGCACTACATGATGGATCTGGTGGCCGAACACAAAGGCATCACAGTCGATCTGGCGCAACTCGATCTGTCGGAAACGGCGGTGTACGAGATGCTGCAGCGGGCAGATTCGGTGGGGGTGTTCCAAGTGGAATCACGTGCGCAGATGGCGACACTGCCGCGTCTGAAGCCTCGAAACTTCTACGACCTGGTAGTCGAGGTCGCGCTCATCCGTCCGGGGCCGATTCAAGGCGGATCAGTGCATCCGTACATTCGTCGGCGCAACAAACTCGAACCTGTGTCCTACGACCATCCGTCGCTCGAGAAGGCACTCGAACGCACGTTGGGGGTTCCGCTGTTCCAGGAACAGTTGATGCAGATGGCCGTCGACGTTGCGGGCTTCACGCCGTCCGAGGCCGATCAATTGCGTCGGGCAATGGGATCGAAACGCTCCACCGAGAAGATGGAACAACTGCGCGCGAGGTTCTATCAGGGCATGCGAGACCTACACGGCATCGGTGACGAGGTTGCCGACCGGATCTACGAAAAGCTGTATGCATTCGCTAATTTCGGTTTCCCGGAAAGCCATTCACAGAGTTTTGCCGCGCTGGTCTTCTACTCCTCGTGGTTCAAACTTCATCATCCCGCTGCGTTCTGCGCCGGACTTCTGCGCGCGCAGCCCATGGGTTTCTACTCGCCGCAGTCCTTGGTTGCCGATGCGCGCCGGCACGGAGTGCAGGTACACGGTGCAGACATCAATGTCAGCCTCGCGCATGCCACCGTCGAGGCAGGTGGATTCGAGGTTCGGCTGGGGCTGGGGGAAGTGCGCAACATCGGCGATGCACTCGCCGAGAAAATTGTCGAACAGCGCGACCTCGGTGGACCGTTCACGTCGTTTCTCGATCTGACCGGGCGGGTGGAACTGACTACCGCACAAGCTGAATCGCTGGCGACCGCCGGTGCGCTAGCCAGCTTCGGTATCTCGCGTAGAGAAGCGCTGTGGGCAGCGGGCGCTGCGGCGGGGGAGCGCCCCGACCGCTTGCCCGGTATCGGTGCGTCGGTCACAGCTCCCACCCTGCCCGGCATGAGCGACGTCGAATTGGCGGCAGCGGATGTCTGGGCGACAGGAGTATCTCCCGACACCTACCCGACACAATTCCTCCGCCCACAGCTCGACGCGCTCGGCGTGGTGCCGGCGTCGAGACTTCTCGACATCCCGGACGGTGACCGTGTGCTGGTGGGGGGAGCAGTCACACACCGGCAGCGTCCGGCCACAGCTGCGGGCGTCACGTTCATCAACCTCGAGGACGAAACCGGCATGGTCAACGTCGTGTGTTCGGTGGGGTTGTGGGCAAAGTACCGAAAATTGGCAAATACGGCGCCGGCGTTGCTTATTCGAGGGAAGGTGCAGAATGCAGAAGGCGCTGTCACCGTCGTGGCAGACCGGATGCAGCTGATGGATCTGCGAGTCACGGCCAAATCGCGAGACTTCCGTTAACGCCTGATTCTGGCCACCGTGTTAGTGCCGAGAGACAGTTTTGTGCCGAGAGGACAAATGTGGAGCTCAACTCTGACCTCCGAGCATATGGTGCGGGTCACATTTGCTCCCTAGGGTTGTCGCTTGAACGCGATCGATTCACCACACGCAGCCGCGGTCAGTTGCCTTGCGCGTGAATATCGTCGCCTTCCAAACGCGCTGAACCAAAAGCACTTCGAGTCGAAGAGGAACTTCATGAGCACAGCGATTCTCGTCGCACACGTACACCCCGCCGATCCGTCTTCGGAGGATGCGTTCAACCGCTGGTACGACGACGTGCATATTCCGCAGGTCGTCGAACGAGTGCCCGGAGTTGTCTCCGCCTCCAGATTCTTCCTGGCGGATGTGCAGTTGCTGCCCGAGGATGCATTGCCCGCGCGCCGCTACCTGAG
>NZ_LVCT01000142.1:0-2566 GCF_001647205.1 Rhodococcus sp. EPR-134 | reverse complement strand
CCACCGGCGACACCGGACCCGAATTGCTTTTCTACGTCCCGACCGAGAATTGAAGGGGAACGCTGACATGTCCGATCTTCTCGCGAACAAAGTTGCAATTGTCACCGGCGCAGGTGCCGGAATCGGCGCCGCCATTGCCCGGGCGTTCGGGGCGGAGGGCGCGAGGGTCGTGGTCTCCGACATCAACGGTGGCGCAGCACAGGCAGTGGCGGACTCGATCGACGGAGCTATCGCTGTCACAACTGATGTCACCGACGAACAGCAGGTCAAGGATCTCGTCGCCAGAGCGGTCGAAGAGTTCGGCGGACTGAACGTCGTAGTACCCAACGCCGGTATCGCCACCACGACCCCGCTGATCGAGACCTCGTTCGAGGACTGGCGGAAAGTGATGTCGGTCAACCTCGATGGAGTGTTCTTGACAGTGCGTCATTCGCTGCCCGCTCTCGTCGCATCCGGTGGCGGTTCGATCGTGAACATCTCGTCGATCTCGTCGACCACCGGCTCGCCTTTGATCGGCAGCTATGCCGCAGCCAAAGCAGCAGTTCGCAATCTCACCGAAACCCTGTCAGCCGAACTTCGCTTCCACGGAATCCGCGCGAATGCATTGCTGCCCGGATTCATCGATACCGACCTGGTCAAGAGTCACCAGCAGGATTTCGAGAATGCCCTCGGCCTCGAGTCCGGGGGATTCGACGACTTGATGGTCACGAAGCAGACGCGCTATGGCCGGACCGAGGAAGTTGCCGCCGCCGCAGTGTTCTTTGCGAGCGACCAGTCGTCGTGGTGCAACGGCAGCAGCCTGGTTCTCGACGGAGGGTTCACCGCTTCTCTCCTCTGAGCAGCAGAACCCTTTCCGAACGTCACCCGATCACCATTCGTGCGAGGATCCACACCATGACCAACCGCGCCGTGTACGTACTCCCGCCTGGAGGATTGAACAACCTCGAATCGAGGACGATCGAGACCCCGGGCCCGGGTGCGGGTGAGGTGACGATCGCGATCCACGCGAATTCGCTCAACCACCATGACTACCTCGTGGCGACCGGAGAGATAGCAACCGACGGTCCGCGGATCCTGTTGTCCGATGCTGCCGGGGAGGTCGTTGCGGTCGGAGACGGCGTAACGCAGTTCAGCGTCGGAGATCGCGTGATGAGCACCTATTTGCCGCATTGGCGGAGCGGCACACCGGATTTCGACGGATTCGGAAATTCGCCGGGTGACGGTGTCGACGGGTTCGCCCGCGACACCGTCACCGTGCCGGTATCTGCTGTGACAGTGATGCCGCGAAACTACACCTACGAGGAAGCCGCTACCTTGCCCACCGCAGGTTTGTCAGCGTGGCGCGCACTATTTGCCGGAGTCCCGATCATCCCAGGGTCGTCGGTGTTGATCCCTGGGACCAGCACGGTGGCGCTGTTTGCCGTCCAGCTGGCCAAAGCTGTTGGAGCTCAGGTGATCGCAACGTCGTCGGCCCCCGACAAGATGGCACGATTGGTCGAGCTCGGTGCCGATCACGTGGTCAACTACCGTGAGCGCCCGGACTGGGGTTCGGAAGCGATGCGGCTCAGCGGCGGGATCGACCTCGTCCTCGACGTCGGCGGGCCGTCCACCCTCGGCCAATCTCTGGCGGCAGTCCGACCAGGCGGGCGAATCTGCGCGCTTGGCATCATGAACGGCCCCTCGTCGTCGATCGACCTGACTTCGCTACTGACCAAACAGGTCACCATCGAAGGTGTTCTGGTGGGCAGTCGTGCACATCAGGAGGAGATGGTCGCCGGGCTGGAGAGCCTGGCGCTTCGTCCCGTCATAGATTCTTCCTACAGCCTCGACCGCCTCGCTGACGCTTTCGAGCAGCAGAAATCCGGGCAGGCCTACGGCAAGATCGTCATCACAAACCCTTGATCGCTTGCCGGTCCCAACGGGGATCGGTGAGGATTTCCGCCGAGTCGCCGACAAATGCACGTGCGGCAGTCTGGTCGCCGCTCAGGGTGAATCTCAGCCACGCGGTGAGGTAGCCCCGGAATCCTTCGCCATCTGCGGCCCAATTGTGGCCGACGCCAAGCAGTCTGCCGCGGACCGCCGGTCCGGCGGTTTTGTCGAAGTACTCAGCTTGCGGATCGGCGGTGGAGACCGGGTCGTCGGCGCCGGTCATGAAGAACGTCGGTCCGGTCAACTGGGCCACGTCGATCACGTCGACAGGTCGCGAGGCCCACCACGGGTCAGGCAAATCGAGTACCGCCGTGGCGGTGATCAGATTCGCGGACTGGGTTGCCGCGTTGATCGCGCCACCGGCGCCCTGGGAGTGTCCGACCGAGGCAATGTTGTCGGTGTCGATCCGCTGGTGAAAAATGCTCTCAGCGTTGGTGTTCTGATCGACGACGTACTGGGCAGCCCCCAAGATCTCCGTCCCGTCGCCGGTGACGCTGCTGTCGGCCACCACAACGACAAAACCCCAAGAAGCGAGATGCTGCAGGAGCGCTTCGTACTCTTCGTAAGTCGCATAGCTGCCGTTGCCGAAGGTGACGACGGGATGCCGATTGCCATCAGACGACAAGCCGGCTGGGTA
>NZ_LVCT01000141.1:0-578 GCF_001647205.1 Rhodococcus sp. EPR-134 | reverse complement strand
TGGTCGCGACTTCGGGAGTTGTCGGAACCCCCGCGGTGGCATGAGTGACGGCACCGGAGAGTGCCAGCACACACGATGCAGTCACGACGGCGAACGAGTACGTGGTTCGAGAAGGCATGGGCACAAGTATGTCTTGTACGGTCGCGGTCGGTCAGGCCGAGACGGGTGTGTGCCGATCTTCGCCGATTCGATCTCGAATGAGGAAGACGGCGATCACCCCGAAGACGACCAAGAGGACCGTCAGTAGAGAGGTGATGGCGGCGGCGCCGCTCACTTCCGTGGTCACCGAAGTGTCCAGCCCGCCGGTCGAGAGAATTGTGGTGGGGTCGGTGAGGCCGTGTAACACGATTGCGGCCCAGATCGTGCCCGTCACACGCATTGTCAGGTACATGCACATACCGAAACCGAAGGTGTAGACCACGGTGACCAGAACGGTTGACGCCTTCATCCCGGCGATGAGGTTGACGGTGTGCATGAGTGCAAACACCAGTGAAGACACGACGGCGACAAAGCGTTCCCGGTGGCCGGCGTCGCGCAACATCTTCACTGCCAGGCCACGGGTGGCCAATTCCTCGGTC
>NZ_LVCT01000140.1:0-9331 GCF_001647205.1 Rhodococcus sp. EPR-134 | reverse complement strand
AGTTGGTGGTGGCGTCGGCGTTTGTGGGTGTGTTGGGTGTTGATCGGGTGGGGTTGGATGATGATTTCTTCGAGTTGGGTGGCAACTCCCTCATCGCGATGAAATTGACCGCCAACTTGAGCAGCACACTCGATTTCGATGTTCCTGTCCGCATGCTCTTCGGTGCATCGACACCCGAATTACTCGCTGCCAGGATCGAAGAGGCTCGGGAATCAGGTTCGGCGACACCGGACGATCATGCGATCGGCGTGCTCTTTCCCGTTCGCATCGAGGGACAGCGGCCACCGCTCTTCTATATCCATGCAATGAGTGGTCTGGCGTGGAAGGCCTCGGGCTTCGCTCCGTATCTAGAGGCAGATACACCGATCTACGGCCTGCAAACTCCCGTAATGACGGAGGCGTGGGCATTACCGACCTCTGTCGACGAGCTAGCGCACCGTTACGTGCGTGAGATGATCGATGTGAATCCGACTGGGCCGTTTAACATAATCGGCCACTCAGTTGGAGGGTTCATCGGCCATGCATGTGCTGTTCTTCTACGCGAGCAAGGTTTCGAGGTCTCTCTGTTCATGGTGGATCCACGTCATCCGAGGGAGGTCGACGATGATGTAGCGCTCGAGAACACCCGTGACATGGCAGCTAGTTGGGGAGTGGAACTCGGTGAAGGTGCCGACGTCAATTCTCTTGATCGCAGCCAGATCATCGCCATCGGTAAAACGCTGGACTCGGTGTCGTTCATGACTGAGACACAGATTGGCGCACTTTACGACTTCGCTTCGGCGAGTGGTGAATTGATCTCCGGGTATGAGCCGCGCAAATATGATGGCGACGTGGTGATGTTCCGGGCAGCTGCGGGCATGGACATGGACTTCACAGTGACAGACGAATGGAGATCGGTGATCGGTGGACAGATCACTGACATCGATATCGACAGCAATCACACGTCGATGATGCATCCGGACAAGCTCGAGTTGATCGGGCCGATCGTCGCCGAGTACCTACGTACGCAGGAGAAGCGCTCGTCATGACTGATGAAACCCCGGCTCGGTCGGCCGAACCTCGCACTGTCGTGCATTTTGTACGTCACGGAGAGGTGTTCAATCCGTCGAAAGTAATTTACGGCCGGCTACCCGGATACTCGCTTTCCGAATTGGGCAATCGCCAGGCGAAGGCAGTCGCCGAGATTCTCGGTGATCGTCCAATCTCTTCGATCTTCTCCAGCCCGCTCGAACGCGCGATTGAAACTGCCACTCCGCTAGCCGATTTGTTGAATCTACCCATCGAGAAGAACGAAGATCTTGTGGAGTGGGAGGGAAGGTTCGACGGGATCGCAGCGGGAGACCCGAGACTGAAGCCGTCGGTCGGGTTGCTGCTCAAAACGTGGAATCCAGTGACGCCTTCGTGGGGGGAGAGCTACAAATCGATGGTCAGACGTATGTCTGCTGCCCTGGATTCGGCTCGGCGTCGGAGCGCGGGCAAGGAGGGCGTGTGCTTCAGCCACGAGCTGCCCATCTGTACCTTGCGGCGTTCGTTGAGGAGCGAATCATTGTGGCGTCGGCAGCATGAACGCGATGTGGCTCACACTTCGATCACTTCAGTCACTTTTTCTGGCGAAGCCCTCGTTGATGTCAGCTATTCCGCAAGCCATGTACCTACGGACTGAGGTATAGAGGAAAGCCAGCCTGTTCTTCTCGCATTTGATCGAGAAGAACAGGCTGGCTGGTTGAGAATGTTCCTGCGGTTGTCTCAGATTCCGAGCGAACCGGCGATGAACGGCCATGATTTGTGTAGCTGATCCTGCCAGTAGCCCCACGAGTGGGTCCCGACCGGCTGGAAGTCGACAACGGCCGGAATATTCAATTCATACAGGCGCTTGGCCATGTTCGAAGTGCAAAGGTTGGTCGCTGCTTCGATCGGGCCGCCGATGATGATCTGGTTCTCCGTATATGCGCGACCATCACTCAGACGTGGGTTGAGGAATGTGTCGTTCGGAATTCCAGGAAGCCCGTTTCCGGTGCTCATGTAGATGGGCGTCCCACGCAGCTTCTCTGCGTTGACGAGCGGATCGTGTTCGACCCATCCCGGTCCGTCCAATGGTCCCCACATATTCGTGATGTCGTCGACGCCGCCGATCCATTCCGTGGTCGTCCGGACGAATGCTTGTCCGAGGGGATCGCTGGTCTGTGCGCAGCCACTGTAAGCGGCAACAGAACTGTAGAAACCGGGGTACTCGATCGCCAAGTTCAGTACCGACGTACCGGACATCGAGATGGCCGAGATGGCTTGCTTACCGTTGCTCCCCAGCTCTTCGTTCAACAACGGGGGCAATTCTTTGCCCAGGAAGGTCGACCACTTGTTGCGTCCGGCCTTGGGGTCGTCCTTCTCCCAGTCGGTGTAGTAGGAGAGACGCCCACCGACAGGCGTGGCGACGTTCACGTTCTTGTCAGCGAAAAAATCGACTACATCAGTTTGTAGTTCCCATGTCGCGGCATCTTCTCCGCCGCCGGCACCGTTCAGCAGATAGACGATCGGGCGAGGTTCGGAGTTGTCGGCCGGGGTGATCACCTGAATCGGAACGTCCTTGTCCATCGACGCCGCATAGACGTTGACGACGAGCTGACGGTCATTGACCTTCTCGACGGATTTGATGTAGGAGCCCGTCGACGCTGTTTCGGATGAGTCGCCACCGACGCGCGCGGGGGTGGCCTGCGCGAGACCGGCTGTGAGCAGTGAGCCGGCAACGGCCAATGCACCGATCTGTACGGTGCGTCGCCAGGTCGTAGAATTTCGCGTCAAGACCTCATACCTTTCGGTTGATTCATTGTCGATTGCGACCTTGTCGCATTCAGAGAATTGAGTCGGTTATTGTTTGTGGACTGTTACCGTATTTAGATATTTAAATTCTGGTATAAGGCCACACTCGCTGGATGCGTCTGTCATGAAGTCTCCGCAGCCCGGCGGTAACCCCGAATCGCAGGATATAGAAAAACAGCGATCATTCCCGCTGACCAGGCAAGCATTTTCAGAACTGGCACCAGGACCGGGCCTCCGAGCGAAAGTCCGCGCATAGCGTCGACTGCGACGGACATCGGTTGTGCGGCAATTACGGGTTGAAGCCAGACCGGATATGCCATTGTCGGGACAAAACCACTGTTGAAGAACATCAACAGGGTGCACCCAATGGAAACCAATTCGACGAGCGGGACATTTTCCGACATCGTGGCGAGAGCCGTGACCATCACCGCGAACCCAATGCCGAATGCGATGGGTAGAAGTATCATTGCCACTGCCGCAAGCGGGCCCTGAGTGAACCGGAAGCCGACGGCATAACCAACGCCGATGATGACGATCGTTGTCAGTAGAACTCGAACGGCTTCAGCGATCATCCGGCCCACCAGGCCCGATGCTCGGTGTGCGGGCAGCGTCCAGAATCGACCGAGCAGACCGCTCTTCAGCTCGCCCCGCAAGCCAACTGCGCTGGCGATCGAACCGAACATCGCCCCCACGAGAATGATGAGCGGGACAGTCCCATAGATACTCGGCTGCCCGGTGGCAGCTGTGATGGAATTTCCCAGAACAACGCGAAACATGATCAAGGTCAACGCGGGATAAACGAGCGCCTGAACAGTCGTTGAAGGATCGCGCGCCCAGTTGATCAGAAGCCGCTTCGCCTGAATAAGGCTGTGGGTCCAGAGCGCGCTGGCCGAGTTCTCGGGTAGTGCCGCGTTGGGAAGAGGGAACGCGAGCGCCCTCCCACTGCGTATCTCCTCACGCTTCTCGAGAGAACTCATCACGCTCGCCTCGTACTTGCCCAGTATGCGAGTGGCCCGCATACCGCTATCAAACCGATCGACCAAGCCGCAACTGGCACCAACGTATTCGGGGTGAGGGTGCCGGCAGCCAGGTCCCGCATGGCGTAGGAGAACTGAGATACGGGCTGATTGCGTACGAACGGCCGGATCCATTCCGGGAATCCGCTCTCCGGAACAAATCCACACGAGAGCATTCCGAGGATCAATTGGGGAAGTGTCAATGCCTGACTGGTTGCTTGTGGGCTCTTCGACAGCGAGCCGATTGCATCACCGCCGAGCGACAAACACGTACTGAAAGTCAACGCGATCACGCAGAAGAGCATGGCCTGTGACAGACCACCGACGAAGCGAAATCCGATCGCGTATCCGTAGATCACTGCTGCCGTCAGGGAGACGACGGATCGGAGGAATCCACTACTCATCCGCGAAAACAGTGGAACCGGGCCGAAAACCGGCATGGTTTGCATGCGACTGCTGAAGCCAGTGATGCGTTCGGTCGCCGACATCTGCGCCGCTGAGATCGAAGTGAAGGCCATCGCCTGCAAGACGATGATCGGCATCAAGAACTGTGCGTAATTGATTCCCTGCAGCTGCATTACGAACTTGAGGGGCAGGTAAAAGCCGACCGTGAAGATCAATGGCGCGACGATTGCGACTAGCAATTCGTGCCGGCGAATCATTGCGCGAACGGTACGGCCGGTAAGGGTCCACCACTGTGTGACCGCGGATGGCTGCGGACGACGATGGCGTCCGATCCGAGCTGCATTCGGCACCGTGATGGACCGTTGACCTACCTGTTTCAAGGCAAGATCTTGAGTTGCGTATTTCGTCGTCGTGGTCACGTCGCATCGCTTGTTTCGCTCGGACGCGACTGCCCCGTCAACGACAGGAACACGTCGTCAAGTGAAGGCCTGCGCAGGGCGATGTCCGCGAGTGGTATCCGTGCGTGATCGAGACGCCGCAGAGCTTCTGCAAGGGTCGCAGAACCACGGGGTGCGGGAATTGCAATTCGGCCGTTCTCGACTGCCAGATCGAAGCGGAAGTCCGGCGGAACCAAATTACCCAACGCGTTGGCTGCTGGCCCCAGCAAGCTTGCCTCGGCGGGAACGATTTCGCAGAAGCTGGCGCCGGTTCGTGCCTTCAATTCGTTGGCCGTCCCTTCCGCGATGACAGATCCTTTGTCGATGACAATGATGTTGTCGCTGAGGAGGTCAGCTTCCTCGAGGTACTGAGTGGTCAGCAGAACCGTGATGCCTTGCTCCTTCAAAGTCTGCACGAGGTTCCACACGCTCTGGCGGCTGCGGGGGTCCAGTCCAGTCGTCGGCTCGTCGAGAAATACGACTTCTGGCCTCACTACCAATCCACACGCAATGTCGATGCGTCGTCGCATGCCGCCGGAGTAGCCTGCAACGGCTCGCCCCCCAGCTTCCACGAGATCGAATTCCTCGAGAAGGTCCACGGCGCGTTGCCTGGCGGATGCGCGATCGAGGCCCATCAGGCGAGCGAACAGTTCGATGTTCTCGCGTCCGGTGAGTGCGTCGTCGAGTGCGGCGAACTGGCCAGTCATCATGATCGAACGGCGAACGTCGGCTGGGTTGCGAGCGACGTCGTATCCGGCAACCATTGCGACGCCGCGGTCAGGCCGAATCAACGTGGACAGAACCTTGACGGTGGTGGTCTTACCTGCGCCGTTGGGTCCAAGGATGCCGAGCACTGTGCCCTTGGGAGCTTGGAAGTTGATGCCACGCAATGCGTGCACATCCTTGAAGGACTTGTGAACGTCCTCCACGACTACCGCCGCGTCCGTCGATAAGGGCATCAATTCTCCGCTGTCTACATGGGTGTTCGGGCCGAGCTGTGCTTGGACAGGGCCTCTCGGCACTGTCCTTTCTCGAGCAAGCCGTAGCCCGAGCCGGAGTCACTGGTAAGGACCCCAGTGGTTGCGGGAACCTTGTACGTCTATCTCCGGATGCACAGTGGATGTTACCGGAGGGACAACCTCGTTCCGGCCTTCGCGCGGTGGGGATCGATGCAAATGTGCAGCTTGGCGATAAGCCGCGGTCAGGCCGACCGACGGGAATGTGCGATATCGCACAGTGTCCGATACCGGGCCTGATTTCGGGTCGCCGACAGGTGTGAACCGTGTTCGCGCGTCCTGAATGCTCGTCGAATACTACGAGTTCGTACTCGATCGACGGGCACCCCTGACTCGATCATCAAGTCGACTCCCTCTGGCGAGGTAACCTACTGCTCATGGATATCGGCACGTTGTCAGTGGTGGTTCCCGTGTACAACGAGGAGGACTACATCGCCGGGTGTTTGGAGTCCCTCGCTTGTCAAGGGGACGAGATCCTCGAGATAATAGTTGTCGACAACAATTCCACCGATCGCACCCCTGAAATCGCGCGTTCTTTCGAGCAGCGGGATTCTCGAATTCGATATCTTGTAGAACCGCGTCAGGGCGTTGTTCATGCACGTAATGCCGGGTTCGACATCGCAGTGGGTGAATTCATCGGCAGGGTCGATGCGGATTCGCGTGTCGCACCAGGGTGGGCGCGAGCGGTTCGAAGTTCCTTCGCTTCTCATGATCTTGATGCCGTTACCGGTTTCTCGTTGTTTTACGAGTCACCGTTTTCGGGTCTTCAACGAGCAGCGGTGAACAAAGCCGAGGCCCGTGGCGATTTCCACGGAATCAAACCGGCGCACGCACTGACTGGTTCGAATATGGCGATTCGGGCGACGTCGTGGCGCTCGATCCGCGACAAGGTCAGTGATCGCACCGACATTCACGAAGACGTGGATCTGTCGCTGTGCCTGATGAAGGCAGGGATGCAGTTCGGCACTGACCTGGACATGCGCAGCGAAATCTCCGGTCGTAGGGGAGAGACTGGACCCATCGAGTTTCTGTCATACAACAAGGCTTCGGTGACAACGCTCGAGTATCACCAGGCTATGACTACACGACTTCGTTTGATGATTCTCAAGACGTCAATTCTGCATGCTCTGTTGTGGCCGGCGTACCGAATGTACGACCGGCAAACCGATCGGTTGTCATGGCGGAAACTGCTGTCAGGTTCCGGAGCCCGCACTATGCCCGTGGATTCGTGAGAGTCGGCTACATCCTGTCCAGATTCAAGGTCTTGTACAACCTCTCGATACCGCTGAAGTCCTGGACGAACAGGTTGTTGCGCCGTCCCGATTCGATGTCGTCGAGCATCTTCTGTCCGCCGGTTACGGCTTCGATCTCCATGATTGCTCGCCACGCGCCGAAGTCGGTCCCGCTGAAAGCGCGCATGGCGCCCTCGAAGCCTTCCAGTAGATAGCTGCGATCTCCACGATTCAAGGAATCCCAGACCAGTACCGCCAGTTTCCCGGCAATCGAGGCATGGCAGTACTCGTCGCGAGCGTGCAACCGAATGGTCGCGCGGTTGATCGACTGCACGCCCGGGTCGTCCGAGATCAGGTCGAGGTATGCGGTGATCGACACCTCGGCGACGGTCATGAACGCCAACTGTGTCAGGGCAATCTTGCGAGGCCCCTCGGCTGCGTCGAGAGCTTGCGCCCGCGTGCGGACCGTCAGGACGTCTGGCAGTGCCTTCGCCGGCAGCCCCCAGCCCCTGCCTCGACGGGTCGCTGAACTGGCATTGAAGTGCATGAGCGTGTGATATTGCTCGTCGACCATCGCCTGATTGACCGCCACTGCAGCCCAATCTCCGAGACCGACGCCGAGTCGGTCTTCGGCGAGAACGTCGAAGCCGGGATTGACGACGTACTTCTCGATGTCCATGACGTTCTTGTTGAACGCGATCCATGCCCAGGCTTGCAGGCGTTGCTTCTGCTCGGGGCTCAATGCCAGGTAGGTCGGATGCTCCGCGAACGGGAGAAGTGCTTCGGGGTAGTCGGACAGCGACGAATCGAAGAGATCGTCCAGTTCCGGTTCCGCCTTCTTCACGGTTGCCCGGCGCGCCCAATTGCTCGCAAGGCGGCGGACGATTGCACTCTCGACCGGATCGGAGGCGTCGTACTCCGGGAGGCTGGGCGGACTCACTCCAGGTCTCATCGTGCCCTACTCTCTGTGCCCTTCGGCGATCTCTCCGTGCCCTTCGGAAATGCGATCGAACAAGCTCTGGCACTCCGCGTTCAATTCGCCTGAGCGATTGTCGAGCGCTGCGTCGGCGGTTTTCATCAGCGTCGTGAAGTCGCCGAGGGTCTCGGCCGCCCTGTCCACCTGTGCGGTGGCATCGAACAGTGCTTTTCGTGTCGCACCTGCGTACGGATTGCCCGCTTGTACGTCCCAGTACACCTCCGGTTCGCCGCCGGCTACACGCGCCAGGAGCGCGAGCAAGGCCCGATGCGGGGGAGGGGCGACCGCGAGGAGTTCGTCCGCGGAAACTCCGAGTTCGGCCAGGGCAACGCCGAAAGCCAGCACCGACGCGTGTGTCAGAACCTGGGTGGCCGCAGCCAACCGGTCGTGACGATCGGCGTCCATCACCGCGACCGACGCTCCCCACGAGCGCACGATGTCGAGGAATCTGTCGGACTGCGGACCGCCGACGTACGGCACTGCGATGACGGCCCGACCGCGTGGCCCGAGCGACGGACGGAACATGGGGTTGAGTCCGAGGAACTCCCCTTCTCGGCCGGCGTCGGCGATTGCTGCGTCCATCCGCGATTTGACCGACAGCGTGTCCACAACGAGAGCGCCGGATGTCCGAAGGCTCGGTAGTGCGGCTAGAGCGACCTGTTCGGGAACCGCGAGCACGATGATGCGCGAGGACTCCACGTGCGCGAGGACTTGCTCACTGGGTTTCGTGATGTCTCCGACGACTACATCTCCGTCGGGATCGCTGCCTGCTGGGTCGACGACGGTGACGGTCGACCCCCCGGCGCGAAGCAGTTCGACGAACATGGATCCGACGGCACCCAGCCCGCCGACAACCGTCGCTGTGCCTGATGTCGCCGTCATGGCTGGATCTACCCGCCGTACTCGAGGACCCGCGAGGACACCGCATCGAGCGCACGGAGCAGCGTGGACGCCTTGACCGTGGTCTCGTCGAATTCTTCTTCCGGATCGGACAACGCTGTGATGGCACCGCCGATTCCGAAGGTCACGCCGCTCTCGGTGCAGACCAGCGACCGGATCACGATCGAGAGGTCCGCGGCGCCACCGAGCGCGAAGTACCCGATCGATCCCGAGTAGACCCCACGTGGGCCGGATTCGAGGCGGTCGATGATCTCCATCGTCCGTACCTTCGGGGCGCCGGTCATCGATCCACCGGGGAACGCGGCACGCACACAGTCCACCGCCGACGACCCCGGACTCAGATGTCCGCGCACCGTCGACACCATTTGGTGAACGGACGAGTACGACTCGATCGCGAACAGCCTCGGAACGTGGACACTTCCCGGAACGCAGACCTTGGTGAGGTCGTTGCGGGTGAGGTCCACGATCATCAGGTTCTCGGCGCGGTCCTTCTCGCTGTCGAGCAGGTCCTGCCGTAGGGCAGCATCACGCGCTC
>NZ_LVCT01000139.1:0-10791 GCF_001647205.1 Rhodococcus sp. EPR-134 | reverse complement strand
GACCACGATGATCGGACCGATCCACATCCAACCCCGCCCACGAATGGGTTGTGGGCCGAAGACGCCGCGCAGCCAGCCGACCTTTGTCGTGAAAACCAGCAGGGCGATCCCGCCGATCGCGATGGGCAATGCGACGCCGAGGAGGATGCTGGAGGCGCTTGCCACGACATTGTCCGTATCGATCTGGTCTGCAAAAACCCTGGAGGTAACCTGCCCGACAGCAAGATAGAACGCCAGGTAGACGACGATCAGCAGGAGCACTTTCCACACGGTGGGGCGACTCCAAAAACCGGACTTTTCGGGAACCGTATTGGTCATTGTCAGATCGTAAAGGGAGCTGCACGAAAACGCGCGGGTACCGTCTATTCGGACAGCAGCGAACACGAAGGCAGGCGCAGAAGAAATGTTGGAAGTCGATTTGAATGCACTGGACACGGCTTTGGCAGCGGGTGAGCCGTTGATCGACGTCCGTGAGGCCGACGAGTTCGCTCAGGTCCGAGTTCCCGGTGCGACGCTCATTCCGCTCAGCGAATTCGTCTCTCGCGTGGGTGAAATTCCGGACGCGGAAACGGTGTACATCATCTGCGCCGTCGTTGGTCGGAGCTTGCAAGCCGCTGAGTATCTGCAGGCTCGCGGCATCAATGCCGTTTCGGTGGCCGGTGGAACGATGGCGTGGTACCAGTCGGGGCGCCAGGTCGAGACCGGCGAATAGTGCGTAACTGTTGGGGCAGCTCCCGTTTACGGAGCTGCCCCAACACGTCACTTCCGCCAGAACAGGTGGTGCGTCACGCCGCTCGGGCTCGGCACAACGTCGAGGTTGAAGCGGTCGAGTAACTCGTCAGGTGTCTCCCACAGTCGTAGACCGGATCCGAATTCGATCGGGGAGACAGCGATGTGCATCGTGTCGACCAGATCGGCGTCGAGGAATTCACGGATAGTGCTGACTCCGCCGCCGAGTCGAACGTCCTTGCCCTGCGCTGCCTCACGTGCCTGCGCGAGGGCCGTCGCGGGGTCGGCGTCGACGAAGTGGAATGTCGTGTCCCATAGCGTGAACGACGGCCGCACGTGGTGGGTCAAGACAAAAACCGGGGTGTGGAACGGTGGCTCGTCGCCCCACCAGCCCTGCCACTCGAGATTCTCCCAAGGGCCGCGGTAGGGTGAGAATTTGTTGCGGCCCATGATTTCGGCGCCGATGTTGTTGGAGAAGTCCCGCGTGAAATAGTCGTCGAGGCCTCGGCTGCCGCCGGGATCGGTGCGATTGGGCCAGCTGGCCGTAGCTCCTGCCCACGCAAACATTTCACCGTGGTCCAGGCCGAACGGGCTCTCGAAGCTCTGGTCCGGACCGCAGGCTATTCCGTCACTCGAAACGCCGAAATTCTGCACTCGCAATAACTGACTCACCGTGTACTCCTGCTCTCGACAATGGTCTACGTGAGTACAGACCGTACGGCGAGCCAAAACTCATCGGTGCGAATTCATGCAGCCGCCGGTAGAACTCCACTGCGGATCGACCGGACGGTCCTGACCGCGACGGTTGCCCAGATGGGGATCAGTACGGTCAGCAGGGCAAGTGCGATTCCCAGGATCAGGGTGGAACCGGTGGCGACTCCGAAGGCATTCGCTCCGACGGCACATGCTCCGATGGGGAAGGTGAAGCTCCACCAGCCGAGCGAGAAGTCCAAGCCGCGGCGCAGTGCGTGGATGGTGACGACGGTGACGGTGACAAACGCGATCACGCCGATGATTCCGACGACGGTTCCGTAGGCGATCCCGAATTCGTGCAGGGTGTCGGCATGCTCGGGGCTGAGTGCATGCCGTGAGGCGGCGGCCAACAGGTTGGATGCCGCGATCGACTGTCCGATCACGCCCAACGGAATCCACAGTGAGGGAATGGCATTGAACGGGATCACGTCGACGCCGGCCGAACGGTTGCGTGCGAACTGCCTGGCGACGGCTACCAGAATGCCGATGGCGGCGGTCAGCGCCAGAGCGAACAGGATGTAGCAGAAAACCAGTACCGCGATGCGTGGAGCGCCTTCGGGCATGTGGGTGCTGACCGCTGCGCCGGTGGTGGCCGAGACCATCGGAGGTACGACGGGCATGAGCCAGAACGGCATTGCCGTCGCCATCCCGGCATCTCGAACGAGTCGAATCATCATCACGACGTAGGTGACCAGGCCGAGTGCCGTGCCGAGTGTCCACAGTGTCAGCGACACGGTGATCGCCACGTCGTGGCCGAGGAAGTCCGGGCCGGTGATGCCGGTTGCGGATCCCACGGTCAGCAGTGCCATTGCGACGGCGCCGTAGAAGGGGAACATCGCGGGGCTGTGCAGGTAGGCGAGGGCCTGACATCGATGTTGTGACCAATGGGTGGCAAATGCTCCGATCAAGGCGCACAGTACGAGAACCGCCAGAACCCAGAAGATCTCGGAGACCAGTTTCAAGCCCTCGATCTCCGGTTCGAGCGAAGCGGCGGCCACCGACACGATTCCCGTTCCCATCGCTGCCGCGAACCAGTTCGGAGTGATGTGGGCGAAGGTGGAACTCGTTGTGGTGGTCATGTATTTCACTGTCGTCTCATCCGGTCCGTACCGGTAGACCGGTTGTTCTTGAATGCCCACAAACTCGCCTTGTGGGTCTAATCTTGGGACTATGTCGTTGTCTCCTCGGGTGCCGGAACTCAGTGCCCTCGACGTCCTCCTTTCCGTAGGGCGTCTGGGCAGCATGGGTGCTGCCGGCCGGGAGCACGGACTCAGTCAGCAGGCGGTCAGCGCCCGGGTGCGTTCGGTCGAACGCCAACTCGGAATCAAGGTGTTCGATCGAGCGGCGACCGGTGTTCGTCCCACCGCCGAGGGCGGTCTGATTCTCGAGTGGGCAAGTCACATCCTCGTCAGTGCCGAGGAAATGGCATCGGGAGTTGCCGCACTTCGCGGTGAACGTGATGCTGCCGTCACGGTTGCCGCCAGCATGACCATCGCCGAGTATCTGGTTCCCGGATGGACGGTCGCGATGCGGCACAAGTTCCCCAACGTCGTGGCGTCGGTGAGCTTGCACAATTCCTCGGACGTCTCTGCTCAAGTTCAGGCCGGCCAGGCCGATATCGGATTTGTCGAAGGGCCGGATGTGCCGTCGGCGCTCGCGTCGTGCGAAGTAGCGCGTGATCACCTCGTCGTGGTTGTGCCGCCGGGACACGACTGGGCGAATGGTGTGCCCGTTCCGGTCGAGGAACTCGCACGCACACCGCTGATTCAGCGAGAATCAGGGTCCGGTACGCGCCTGACGCTCGAGAATGCTGTTCCCGATTGTGTGCCGCCGCTGCTCGAGCTCACCTCGTGTACCGCTGTCAAGGCTGCGGTGGTGGCAGGCAACGCCCCGGCTGTTCTGTCGTCGCTGGCAGTTGCCGCCGACCTGACGGACGGCCGACTGGTCGCGGTCAACGTCGACGGCTTGCGGATGCCGCGTCGACTCCAAGCCGTCTGGGATCCCGATCGCGGATTGCGCGGTGCGGCAAGAGATTTCCTCGATATAGCGCTCGGATCCAACACCGCTGTTCATTCACGCTGACGGCTACGGCCGCTATCGGACGGTGTCGATCCCCGCGAGGATGAGCTCGATGCCTGCCAGAAACTGTTCTCGGTCGTCGTGGTCGCGCAACTGCGCCGTCACCTGATTGAGGAACGGGTACTTCGCAGAGTCGAGTTCTTCCCATCGCGTGGCGACGCCCGCGAGGAAAGCGGACCGATCTGTCTCACGGGGGAGCAGACGGGCGCCCGCGGCGTACTGTCCGGCGAGACCGAGCACGTAGTTCAGGAGCGCGGACGCGCAGTCGAACTGTGCCGATTCGGGAACGCCGAGCGCCTGGAGTTGCTCGCCGAGACTTTCGAAGATCTGCATCACCGCTGATTGCCACGGTTCACGTGAGAGTTGGGTGCCGACCCAGGGGTGGGCGTCGATCGCGTCGAACACGCCGAGGGTGATGGTCCGGATCGCCTCCCGTGGGGCTGCACCTTCGGTTGCACCGGTTGTCACGCGGGCGATGACGTCGTCGGTCGCCGCGGCGAGCAGTTCGCTCTTGTTGGCAACGTGCCAGTAAATCGCCCCGCTACCTGTTGCCAGGCGTGCGGAGAGTGCGCGAAATGTCAGCGCGGCTTCGCCCTCGTCGTCGAGGATCTCGATCGCAGCCTCGACGATTCGCTCCTTCGAGAGCGCATCCGTACGTCGTTCGGTCCGCTGATTCCTGGTCGCCATGCGAACCATCTTGACATATCTGGAACGCCGTTCCAAGATGTCATTGGAACGACGTTCCAATCGAAGCCTGAAAGGAAACAAACATGAGCAACTCGATAACGATCATCGGGGCGGGCCTCGGCGGTCTGACCCTCGCGCGTGTCCTTCACGTTCATGGAATTCGGTCGAAGATCTACGAGGCGGAACTGTCGGCAGAAGCTCGCACGCAGGGCGGTCAACTCGACATCCACGAACACAACGGTCAGGCCGCGCTCGACGCTGCCGGCCTTACCGACGAGTTCCGCGCGATCATCCACGCGGGCGGCGCCGCGTCGCGCGTACTCGATCAACACGCCGCCGTGCTCCTCGACGAACCCGACGACGGCACGGGAGCACGTCCCGAGGTGCTGCGCGGCGACCTCCGTCGAATCCTGATTGATTCCCTTCCGGACTACACGATCGAATGGGGACGCAAAGTCGACACTGTGCGCTCGCTCGGAGATGATCGCCACGAGTTGACCTTCGTCGACGGTTCGACAGTGACCACCGACTTTCTCGTCGGTGCAGACGGTGCCTGGTCGAAGGTCCGGCCGCTGCTCTCCGATGCGAAGCCGGAATACGTCGGCACCACGTTCGTCGAGACCTACCTCTACGACGTCGACGAGAAGCATTCGGCTGCAGCCGAAGCCGTCGGGGACGGGGCGATGTACGCGCCCGCACCAGGAAAAGCGATCGCCGCGCATCGAGAGGCGGGAGACATCGTGCACACCTACGTTCAGCTGAACCGTCCGGCGGAGTGGTTTGCCGGTATCGATTTCACCGACGCCGCCGCTGCGACAGCGCGGGTCGCGGCCGAGTTCGACGGTTGGGCACCGGAACTCACGGCGCTGATCACCGATGGCGAAACCGCTCCGATTCCGCGCGCGATCCATGCACTTCCCGACGAGCACCGATGGGATCGCGTGCCTGGGGTGACGCTTCTCGGTGACGCGGCGCACCTGATGTCCCCGTCCGGTGAGGGTGCGAACTTGGCGATGTTCGACGGCGCCGAACTGGGAAAGGCGATCGCCACGCACCCCGACGACATCGAAGGGGCACTCGCCGAGTACGAAGAAGCGATGTTCGTGCGCAGCGCATCCGAGGCCGCGGACTCGCACGTGATCCTTGATCTCTGCCTCGGTGAAGGCACACCGTATTCACTGGTCGATTTCTTCACCGGCGCTGCTTCCATATCCGGATAATGGGCGAATGCCTGTTGATTCCACTCCTTGGTCTGCCGCGATTGCGCACGTGAGCGGTCTCTCGAAGGGCGGCCCGTTGGATCGAAATCACCGGGTGACGTTGCACTTTCATCCGGACCTCCCGTCTGAACGTGGTCTGACACTGGCCTCGATCGCACGTCAAGGCACCTATGTGACCCAGTTCGAGACTCGAACGAGCAACGGCGGACTGACGGCGCATCACGGCGGCGATCGTTGGCGTTGGGAGAGTCGGATATTCGGCGGAGCTTACGACGAGCGAGAGCCCTCGGAACGGCCGAAGTACGGAGCGTTGAACTTCTCCGCCGATCCCTACGGGGCATCCCCTCGGTTCGGCTCGTCCTACTTCCGGCTTGCCGAGCACACACTCGACCGCACCACCTTCTGCTTTCCCGACAGCGTCTTCGAGCCTGATCTCTTCGGAACGGCCGAAGCGATGAGCTTGGTCGACGCCGCACGGGCTGCCGAGCTCGACGATCCGCTCGACCACTACATCGAGGCGCACGTCCACGGCGCCGTCGACATCGGAACGGACGTCGAGGCGCTCGTTCTGGATCCGAGTTACCGGGGCACACTGATCGAAGAGATCGCCCACTCGCTCACGTGCCCGGTGCTGTGGCACGAGGGATACGCGGTCGATGTCGACGAGATAGCCGAACATCCCGAATACCGGGGAGCGGCCGTGATCGACCTTGCCCGAGAAATTGCGCACGGCAGGCGGCTGACGCCTGCCGTACTGGGGCTCGCACGGGGTGCATCCTTCGATCCGCAGGACGTCAAGAAGGTTTGGCACTACATCGCTCGATTCGGCGGCAGAGCGTAGAACTGGGCATTCGCGTACAGCTGCCCGTCGACGACCGCCGGTCCCGGGACCGCACATCGGTCCGAAGGGCGCGGTGAGGAAAGAGGGATTGATACGCAACATCGAGCATGAACTCCCGAAACAACTGCATCCGAAGATAGAAGTCGACCTTGATCCTCGGTCGAAGGGATGCATGAATCGATGGGCGCTCAACTCACCACCACCAGTGTCGACACACTCTGCGCGTACTGCGGGGTCGGCTGTGGTCTTGTCCTCGACATCATCACCGATCCGGAGACGGGACGTCGGAAGGCTGCGAAGTCTTCCGGTCTGAAGACACATCCCACCAACTTCGGGCGTCTGTGCACCAAAGGCACCACGACCGCAGACATGCTCGCAGGCCCGGGGCGCATGGAATCTGCATATCGCCGTCCGCGCCGAGGTGATGCGATCGAAGCGGCGGACATGGCCGCAGTCATCACTGACACCGCCCAGCGCCTGCGGGCAATCATCGACGAGCACGGTCCCGACGCGTTTGCGTTGTACGTGTCCGGGCAGATGTCACTCGAAGCTCAGTACCTGTCGAACAAACTGGCCAAGGGCTTCATCGGGACCAATCAGATCGAATCGAATTCCCGACTGTGCATGGCAAGTGCCGGCACCGGATACAAGCAATCGCTCGGGGCCGACGGACCGCCCGGTTCCTATCAGGACTTCGAACATGCCGACGTGTTCTTCGTGACCGGCGCGAACATGGCGGACTGCCATCCGATCCTCTTCCTTCGAATGCAGGAGCGGGTCAAGGCGGGCGCGAAGTTGATCGTCGTCGATCCTCGACGCACCGCCACCGCCGACAAGGCGAACTTGTTCCTGCAGATCGCTCCCGGCACCGATCTCGCGCTACTCAACGGACTACTCCACCTGCTCGTCGTAAACGGCCACACCGATCCGGACTTCATCGCCGACTTCACCGAAGGCTGGGAGGTCATGCCCAGTTTCCTCGCGGAGTACACTCCTGCGAAGGTCAGCGAGATCACCGGTATCTCCGAAGCCGACATCCACACGGCAGCGCAGTGGATCGGTGAGGCCGCCAACTGGATGAGCTGTTGGACAATGGGTTTGAACCAGAGCACCCACGGCACGTGGAACACCAACGCCATCTGCAACCTTCACCTCGCGACCGGTGCGATCTGCAAGCCCGGCAGCGGTCCGTTCTCGTTGACCGGTCAGCCGAACGCCATGGGTGGGCGTGAAATGGGCTACATGGGGCCAGGTTTGCCAGGTCAGCGCGCCGTGATGGTCGACGCCGATCGCGACTTCGTCGAGGACCGATGGGGGATCCCGCAGGGCTCGCTGCGCACCGACATCGGCGGTGGCACCATCGACATGTTCTCCCGAATGGCGGCGGGCGACATCAAAGCGTGCTGGATCATCTGCACCAATCCCGTTGCGACGGTAGCCAACCGCAAGACCGTCATCGACGGCTTGGAGAAGGCCCACCTCGTCATCACCCAGGATGCTTTCCTGGGCACCGAGACCAACGAATACGCCGATGTTCTGCTGCCTGCTTCGCTGTGGACAGAGTCCGACGGAGTGATGATCAATTCCGAACGCAACCTGACGCTCTTTCAGCAGGCACTGGATCCGGTTGGGCAGGCGCTGCCTGATTGGCAGATCATCGCCCGGATCGCCTGCGAGATGGGGTACGCCGAAGCGTTCACCTACACCTGTGCCGAAGAGGTGTTCGAAGAGATCAAGCAGTTCTGGAATCCGAAGACCGGCTACGACTTACGCGGCGTCACCTACGAGCGCCTCCGCAAGACATCGATTCAGTGGCCATGCCCGCCAGACAGTGATCAGGACCGTCATCCCATCCGATACGTCAATGACGGTGTCAGTCAAAGGCTCCTGATCCGCGAGGACGGCAGCACTCCGCGGCTCGCATTTCCCACCGCCACTGGCCGTGCGATGTTCTTCCCACGGCCGCACATGCTTCCCGCCGAAATGCCCGACGACGACTACCCCTTCCTGCTCAACACCGGTCGTCTCGCGCACCAGTGGCACACCATGACCAAGACCGGCAAGGTGGCCAAGTTGAACAAGCTCAACCCAGGTCCCTTCGTCGAGATCCATCCCGACGACGCCGCCAGGCTCGGCATCGTCGACCAGGATGCGATCGAGGTTGCCTCACGCCGCGGTCGCGCTGTGCTTCCGGCTGTTGTCACCGACCGAGTGCGTCCGGGGAACTGCTTTGCCCCATTTCACTGGAACGACGCCTTCGGTGAATATCTGTCCATCAACGCCGTCACCAACGA
This sequence comes from Rhodococcus sp. EPR-134, assembly GCF_001647205.1. Lineage (NCBI taxonomy): Bacteria > Bacillati > Actinomycetota > Actinomycetes > Mycobacteriales > Nocardiaceae > Rhodococcus > Rhodococcus sp. EPR-134. The sequence continues at coordinate 2,188 of NZ_LVCT01000139.1, read as the reverse complement.
CGCCATCGACCCTGCCTCGCAGCAACCGGAGTTCAAAGCCTGCGCTGTCACTATGACGAAGGTCGCCGTGAACACACCTGAAACAGTGCTCGCCGAGGCGCCGCTGGTGGCTTCCGCGCCAGCTGATCGGGCTTTGTCGCGAACTGATGTCCTCGCGGATGTCATCGGTCAAACAGGAACACCTGCAGTGGTATTCGATGCGCTCCAGCAGAGCTACCTGGCCGGTCTTCTCGCCGCGTTGCGTGCGGACGCCGATCGCACTGCCGGGGTCCCGACGTTGCCGTCGACGGCGCCGTTCGACGCCGAAAAGCGGATGTGGGTCGACGGTGTTCTGGCCGGCCTGTACTCGCGAACCGCGCTCCCTGACACCGACGGGCCCGCGTTGTCCTCGGCTCCGGGCATTGCGACAGAACGCGCGCCGATCGTGGTGCTCTGGGCATCGCAGACCGGAAATGCGGAAGAATTTGCCGCCGCCTGCGCTGCTCGCCTTGGGGAAGTTGGCTTGCCCGTGGTGATGCATGCAATGGACGAGTTCCAGGCCGCCGACCTGGCGGCCACCCGAGAGGTCCTGTTGATCACCAGTACCTCCGGTGACGGCGAATCCCCGGACAACGGCAGCGGTTTCTGGGATGCGTTGGCTGCTGACACGGCGCCCCGCATGGCCGAGACACGGTATGCAGTCATCGCTTTCGGCGACTCGAACTATGACGACTTCTGTGGGCATGGACGAAAGCTTGACGCCCGCCTTGCTGAACTGGGGGCCAGTCGTATCGTCGATCGCGCCGACTGTGAGCCCGATTTCGAGGACACCGCTGCTGGATGGCTGGACTCTGTCACGGCTGAACTTCAGCGCTCGGCGGCTGGTGAGACGGCCGACGTCGTCGTTGCAAAGAAGAATTCTGGGACAACCGTTGCAACCCCGCCGATTTCACCGGCGATGCCGGCGCCGCTGCAGTACAACAAGAAGGCGCCACTGACCACAGCCTTGACGCGCAATGTCGTGCTCAACCGTCCGGGTTCTTCCAAAGACGTGCGGCAGTTGGGCTTTCACCTTCCAGGTGACACGGTCAGTTACGAAGCCGGCGACGCTCTCGGAGTCTGGCCCCGAAACAGCTCTCCGTTCGTCGACGAGTGGCTCACCCTTACTGGCCTCGACGGTGACGAGACCGTCGAACTGGGGCAGTACGGGGAAATGACGCTGCGTACCGCGCTCACCGAGCGCCTGGAGATCACTCGAATCTCGACCGACATGATTCGATTCGTGCATCAACGAACCCGCGATTCGGACCTGGCCGAGTTGTTGAAGCCGGAGAATGTCTCCACGTTCAAAGACTGGTCGTGGGGACGACAGTCCGTCGACATTCTCGCGCAGTCGCCCGTTCGTGCCTCGACCGACGAATGGCTCTCGCTGCTCAAACCGATTCAGCCGCGGCTGTATTCGATATCTTCCAGTCCGAAGGAGAACCCACGCGAAGTGCAGTTGACGGTGTCCGCGGTGCGATACAACGTTGCGGGTGTCCCACGGCGTGGAGTGTGCTCGACTTACCTCGCCGACCACGCTCACGATGACGACATCGGTATCTACGTGCAGAAGTCGACCCACTTCCGGCCACCTTCCGATCCCGAGACCCCGATGATCATGGTCGGTCCGGGGACCGGCATTGCACCGTTCCGTGCCTTCCTGCATGAGCGGCGGGCATTGGGGCACACGGGCCCGAACTGGCTGTTCTTCGGAGAACAGCACGCCGCGACCGACTTCTACTACCGCGAAGAAATCGAAGAATTGCGGAAAGACGGATTCCTCACCGAACTCGACCTCGCGTTTTCCCGGGATCAAGCCGACAAGGTCTACGTGCAGGACCGGATGCGTGAGCGGGGTGCGCTGCTGTGGGAGTGGTTGCAGAAGGGAGCGCACTTCTACGTCTGCGGCGATGCCAACCGGATGGCCAAGGACGTCGACAGTGCCCTCAACGGGGTGGTCGCTCAACACGGAAAACTGGCTCCTCGCAGTGCCGAGGCATACGTGAAGGCTCTTTCGGCGGAGAAGCGCTATGTCCGGGACGTCTACTGACGTCGATCAGACAGCGCCCTTGAACCCGTGCTGACGCCAGGCCTCGTACGTCACGAGGGCGGCAGCGTTGGACAGGTTGAGGGACCGGCGTCCGGGCAGCATCGGGATACGCAGGCG
>NZ_LVCT01000138.1:0-11317 GCF_001647205.1 Rhodococcus sp. EPR-134 | reverse complement strand
CCGAGATGCCGGTGAAGTCGAGAAGTGCGCTGTACGGCGTCGGATTGATCGAGCGCAGATACTCGAACGCCTGCTGTGCATCGATCGTCTCGTCGACGCTCGCCATGTTGGTCAGACACACCTCGTAGGACTCACCCGCCCGGATCTCCGAGAGGGCCGTTCCGATCAACGACAGGTACTGATCGCGATCATGCCGAAGGCGAGCCTGCGTCCAGACGGTGTCGCTGATCAGCGGAACGGGGGTGCGTTCCGGAAGGTCCGCGCCGATCCGCGCCAGGGTGTCGACGGTCGATTCGAGCCAATCGTCATAGCCGGCGTCCCGGACTTTCTCGCGCAACCTCAAAACGTGAGTGCGGCCCGCGGTGTGATCGATGACGACGGCGCGATCGGCAAACACCAGAGCGGCATCAGGAGTGGGTGCCGGATTGACTGCCCTTCCTCCGGTCTGTGCTTTCAGTTCGTAGCCGAGGTAGCCCACGTAGCCGAGGTTGAAGTCGAGTTCCGGATGTGAGGGCACGAAGCGTGTCGCGAGTTGTGCGTCCAAGTAATCGAAGAATGGAACTCGAATGTGCTCGTCGGACAGGCCTTTTCGGCTGACAGTCAGTACCTCGGCTTGCACGTCGTACGTGATGAACTCGGCCAGCGGCCCCGACGAATCGCCGAGAATCGAAAAGCGCGCACTCGGCTCTGCGGTTGCCGCGCGGTCCAGCCAGAACGCGTTCGGGCCGTCGGCGAACAGTGCTGCATAGGCCGCCGACGGGTCCACTGCAAAATCGAGAATCACGTCGTCGACGTCGTAGTTGATCGCCGGCCGCAGGTCGGGTGTTTGCGGAGCAGGTTCGGGTCGGATCACCGAATCCAGAGTGCGTCCGACGGACAGATCGCGGAAGTTCGCGAGCAAATCTATGCCGAACTCGGTACTGATGGACTCCGGATGGAACTGAACGCCCCACATCGGCTTGGTCCGGTGCCGGACACCCATGAGCAGACCGTCGGACGTCCACGCGGTACGAACGAAGGCGTTCGGCAGATTCTCGACGGTCAACGAGTGGTAGCGAACAGCTCGGAACGGCGACGGAAGTCCGGCAAAGATGCCCGAGCCGTCGTGATCGATCAGCGAAATTCGGCCGTGCATCGGGACGGGCGCAACCACCACGTCCGCGCCGAACAACTCGCACAGGCCCTGGTGGCCGAGACAGACACCGAGAAGTGGGAGAGGCGCTTCTTCGATGAAACGGCGGCTGATTCCGAAATCACGGTCGCGATCCGGCCGGCCGGGACCTGGGGAGATGACCACGTTGTCGTACGACGCGAGATCGAGGGAATCCCAATCCGCGTCGTTGCGGACCACGGTCGGCACAACCCCGTTGACCTCGGTCAACAGGGTGAACAGGTTGTAGGTGAACGAGTCGTAATTGTCCACCAGAAGGGTGCGGGAACTCATGTCGATGATCCTGATCTCGGTCCGACGGATTCCCGAACAGTGTCCTCCTCCTCAACAGGTGCGTTGATCACCAGGTCTTCGAGTCGACAGGTCTCGGCAATCATCAGCTCGTACAGGGCGTTGAAGAAGTCAGGAGAGAGGTCGTGTCTACGAGCGAATTCACGCGCCCGCTCCTGCACGACGCGCACGCGGCCGGGTTGCATCATCGGAACCTCGCGGGAGCGCTTCCACTCGCCGATGCGCAGGCAGAGTTCCAGCCGCTGCCGCACCGTCTCGAGAAGTAGAGCGTCGATGGCGTCGAGGTCGCGCCGGAAGCTGTCCAATCCCTCGGCCTCGTCCGGATACGACGAGGTCTGCGTGCCTGCTTCGGAACTCGTTGTGGTCAAGAACTCTTCCACGAGGCCTCCCGGTGCTCGGCGTGACGCGAGGTCGACAATGTGGTGCCCGGAACGCAACCCACCTCCGGACACCGGCACCCCGACCGACCATCGCCGTTCGGGGAGGTGTTCCACGATCGCCATTCGCCGAAACCTGCGGTGGTGCCTAATTCCGCGAAACCTGTTTGGCGGGCGAATCAGGTTGCGATGCAGGCGGGTTCGTGAGTGCCTACTTGGGGGAGACCCAGGTGGTGATTTCGGCGTGGACTACTTCCTTGCCGCCCCGGTCGAAGATCGAGATGGGAACGAGAAGTTCCGTGCCACTCTCGATCGCCGCGAAGTCCGGCAAAGTCTCGAGTCGGGCGACCGCCCGCAGGCCGGTCTCGGCCTTGGCGAGGTAGTCGACCTTCATGGACTTGGGGATCCAGCGGTGCGAGTTCGGAACCGTCGCTTCGCTCAGCATGCCCATTGCGACCTCCGCGAGATTGCATGCAGCGATCGCGTGGAAAGTGCCGAGATGATTGTGGACGCCCCACCATTTGGGGGAGCGGACCTCGCAGAGCCCTGGTTCCAACTTGGTCACCCGGGGGAGAACAGAGGCGAAATAGGGCACGCGAATGGACATCGCCGCCGAGAAAACTGCATGTCCGAGGGCATTGTCCGGCAATTTCTGCCATCCGCGATAGGTAGGGCTGGAGGTAGTCATAGGCTTATCTTACTTCTGAGTAAGGTTGTTGTCGCGCAGCTCACTCGGAAAAGGCAGTTCGGGGGAGTTGAGGATTTGGGCCAGGTACGGCATACTGGTCGGGTTGCCTTGTCCGGGACGCGGTCGATTGCGGCCGTGATCGGGTAAGGGTAAGACGTCACAGACGATCGATCGCAGATCCCGTCAGGGTAATCGGGTCAACGACTGTGACCATGCAAGACGAGAAGTAATGCAGGACGGAAGCAGTACCTACTTTGTGTTCGACATCGAACACGTCCGGTACGCATCACGCGCCAGATAATCGAAAGATTGTCCGGCGCAGGATGAGTGAGAAGGCGACACGCCCGACCGCGTGTACCGGAGAACAATGACAAACGAACAGCGGCAGCAGATCCTGATCTCGATCCGAATCTCGGTACTCCCGAGAACTTGGACTTGGTCCCGATCGCTTCAGTGTTCGTCGTGTCATCGTCCAGGCAAGGACTGTGCAGACGAGGTAGCTCGAGCCTGACCAGGCGGGCTACGAAACGCGGCAAGAAAAGGACACTAAGCGTGGCGGGACAAAAGATCCGCATCAGGCTCAAGGCCTACGACCACGAGGCGATCGACGCGTCAGCGCGCAAGATCGTCGAGACGGTAACCCGTACGGGTGCCCGCGTCGTTGGACCTGTGCCGTTGCCGACCGAGAAGAACGTATATTGCGTCATCCGCTCGCCGCACAAGTACAAGGACTCGCGCGAGCACTTCGAGATGCGTACTCACAAGCGGCTGATCGACATTCTCGACCCGACGCCGAAGACGGTTGACGCGCTCATGCGCATCGACCTTCCGGCCAGTGTCGACGTGAACATTCAGTGACGGCGGAGACAAAAACAATGACTGATACCAAGATCAAGGGAATCCTGGGCACCAAGCTCGGCATGACCCAGGTCTTCGACGAGAACAACCGGGTTGTCCCGGTCACCGTCGTGAAGGCTGGGCCGAACGTCGTAACCCAGATCCGTACCGAAGAGCGTGACGGCTACAGCGCCGTTCAGCTCGCGTTCGGCGCCATCGACCCGCGCAAGGTGAACAAGCCGACTTCCGGCCAGTTCACCAAGGCTGGTGTGACCCCGCGTCGCCACGTAGTGGAGCTCCGCGTTGCGGACACCTCCGACTACGAGGTCGGCCAGGAGCTCACCGCCGAGGTCTTCGAGGACGGCGCATACGTCGACGTCACCGGAACCAGCAAGGGCAAGGGCTTCGCCGGAACCATGAAGCGTCACGGCTTCAAGGGACAGGGCGCGTCGCACGGTACCCAGGCTGTTCACCGCCGCCCGGGCTCCATCGGTGGCTGTGCAACTCCCGGCCGCGTGTTCAAGGGCATGCGCATGTCCGGACGCATGGGTAGCGACCGCATCACGACGCAGAACCTCTCGGTCCACAAGGTGGATGCAGAGAACGGCCTGCTGCTGATCAAGGGTGCGATCCCCGGCCGCAAGGGCGGCCTCGTGATCGTCAAGAGTGCAGTGAAGGGTGGTGCACGGGCATGACCAGCACCGAGACCAAGTTGACCCTGGACGTCAAGGTCGCCGGCGGCAAGACCAACGGCACCGTCGATCTCCCCGCTGAGATCTTCGACGCTCCGGCCAACATCGCGCTTCTCCATCAGGTTGTCGTCGCGCAGCTCGCAGCTGCTCGTCAGGGAACCCACTCCACCAAGACCCGCGGCGACGTCCGCGGCGGTGGCAAGAAGCCGTACCGCCAGAAGGGCACCGGCCGCGCACGCCAGGGCTCGACTCGCGCACCGCAGTTCGTCGGCGGCGGAACCGTTCACGGCCCGCAGCCGCGTGACTACAGCCAGCGCACCCCCAAGAAGATGAAGGCAGCCGCTCTTCGCGGAGCCCTCTCTGACCGCGCACGCAACGAGCGCATCCACGTCATCACCGAACTGGTTGCAGGGCAGACGCCTTCGACCAAGGGCGCAATCGCGTTCCTCGGCGAGATTTCGGATCGCAAGAAGCTGCTGCTCGTCGTGGGTCGCCAGGATGTAGCCGCTTGGCAGAGCGTGCAGAACCTGGAAGGCGTGCATCCCATTGCACCCGACCAGCTCAACACCTACGACGTGCTCAATGCAGACGATGTCGTGTTCAGCGTCGAGGCACTCAACGCGTTCATCCACGGGCCCGCAGAGAGCGCTCAGAACAAGGAGGACGCCAAGTGAGCACCATCGCTGACCCCCGCGACATCCTGCTCGCTCCGGTCATCTCCGAGAAGTCCTACGGACTGATCGAGGAAGGCACCTACACCTTCCTGGTGCACCCGGACTCGAACAAGACGCAGATCAAGATTGCCGTCGAGAAGGTCTTCGGCGTCAAGGTGACCAGCGTCAACACCGCCAACCGTCAGGGCAAGCGTAAGCGGACCCGATTCGGTTACGGCAAGCGCAAGGACACCAAGCGCGCGCTCGTGACCCTGTCCGCTGACAGCAAGCCCATCGAGATCTTCGGAGGACCGGTCGCGTAAGCGCCGGGACTTGACGAGACATAGAGGACGAGAAGACTCATGGCAATCCGTAAGTACAAGCCGACAACACCGGGCCGTCGTGGCTCGAGCGTCTCGGACTTCGCCGAGATCACTCGGTCGACCCCCGAGAAGTCGCTGGTTCGCCCGCTGCACGGTCGCGGTGGACGTAACGCACACGGTCGTATCACCACCCGTCACAAGGGTGGCGGACACAAGCGTGCATACCGACTGATCGATTTCCGTCGCAACGACAAGGACGGCATCCCGGCAAAGGTCGCTCACATCGAGTACGACCCCAACCGCACAGCAAACATCGCACTCCTGCATTACGCAGACGGTGAGAAGCGCTACATCATCGCCCCCAAGGGCCTGGTGCAGGGTTCACCGGTCGAGTCCGGTGCAGGCGCCGACATCAAGCCGGGCAACAACCTGCCGCTGCGCAACATCCCGACTGGTACCACCATCCACGGTGTGGAACTGCGTCCCGGCGGCGGAGCCAAGATGGCTCGTTCCGCAGGCGCCAGCATCCAGCTCCTCGGTAAGGAAGGCAGCTACGCCACGCTGCGTATGCCTTCCGGTGAAATCCGTCGCGTCGACGTGCGCTGCCGCGCATCCGTCGGCGAGGTCGGCAACGCCGAGCAGTCGAACATCAACTGGGGCAAGGCCGGCCGTATGCGTTGGAAGGGCAAGCGCCCGACCGTTCGTGGTGTCGTGATGAACCCGGTCGACCACCCGCACGGTGGCGGCGAGGGCAAGACCTCAGGTGGACGCCACCCGGTCAGCCCGTGGGGTAAGCCTGAAGGCCGTACCCGCAAGAACAAGGCAAGCGACAAGATGATCGTCCGTCGCCGCCGCACCGGCAAGAACAAGCGCTAGGAGGGAGTGAAGGATGCCACGCAGCCTTAAGAAGGGCCCGTTCGTCGATGACCACCTCCTCGCGAAGGTGGATGTACAGAACGAAAAGGGAACCAAGCAGGTCATCAAGACCTGGTCCCGTCGTTCGACAATCATCCCGGACTTCATCGGCCACACGTTTGCAGTTCACGACGGCCGCAAGCACGTCCCCGTGTTCGTTTCCGACTCCATGGTCGGACACAAGCTCGGAGAGTTTGCACCGACCCGCACGTTCAAGGGTCACATCAAGGATGATCGGAAGGCGAAGAGGCGATGAGCAACACCGAAACCGCCAACCCGACTGCCAAGGCTGTAGCGAAGCACGTTCGCGTTACGCCGATGAAGGCACGTCGAGTTGTGGACCTGGTCCGCGGGCGCTCGGTTGAAGACGCCCTGAACATCCTGAAGTTCGCGCCGCAGGCAGCGAGCGAGCCGGTCGCCAAGGTGATCGCCTCCGCAGCAGCCAACGCCGAGAACAACCTCGACCTCGACCCCAGCACGCTTGTCGTTGCTACGGCGTTCGTGGACGAGGGCGCGACCCTCAAGCGGTTCCAGCCGCGTGCACAGGGACGTGCGTTCCGTATTCGCAAGCGCACCAGTCACATCACCGTGATCGTGGAGAGCCTGCCGAAGACCGGAACATCGACCCGTAATCGCCGGAAGGGAAGTGCTCAGTAGTGGGCCAGAAAATCAACCCGCACGGCTTCCGTCTCGGCATCACCACCGACTGGAAGTCTCGCTGGTACGCAGACAAGCAGTACGCGGAGTACGTCAAGGAAGACGTCGCGATCCGTAAGCTCCTCGCCACCGGCATGGAGCGCGCAGGAATCGCGAAGGTCGAAATCGAGCGCACCCGTGACCGTGTTCGCGTGGACATCCACACTGCACGTCCGGGCATCGTCATCGGCCGCCGCGGCGCCGAAGCCGATCGCATCCGCTCCGAGCTCGAGAAGCTGACCGGCAAGCAGGTTCAGCTGAACATCCTCGAGGTCAAGAACGCAGAAGCTGAAGCACAGCTCGTCGCACAGGGTGTGGCCGAGCAGCTCTCGAACCGCGTTGCCTTCCGTCGTGCAATGCGCAAGGCCATCCAGTCGGCCATGCGTCAGCCCAACGTCAAGGGAATCCGCGTTCAGTGCTCCGGTCGTCTCGGCGGCGCCGAGATGTCCCGGTCGGAGTTCTACCGCGAAGGCCGTGTGCCGCTGCACACGCTTCGTGCGGACATCGACTACGGCCTCTACGAGGCCAAGACCACCTTCGGTCGCATCGGCGTCAAGGTCTGGATCTACAAGGGCGACATCGTCGGTGGCAAGCGTGAGCTCGCCGCCAACACGGCCGCACCGGCCGGGGATCGCCCGCGTCGTGAGCGTCCGAGCCGTCCGCGTCGTTCCGGTGCCACCGGTACCACTGCGACCAGCACCGAGGCCGGCCGCGCAGCGACCGCAACCGCCGATGCTCCCGCAACTGAACAGAATCAGGAGGGCTGACGCATGTTGATCCCACGGCGGGTCAAGCACCGCAAGCAGCACCACCCGAGCCGTTCGGGTGCCGCCAAGGGCGGTACCCAGGTGACCTTCGGTGACTACGGCATCCAGGCTCTCGAGCCTGCCTACATCACCAACCGGCAGATCGAGTCCGCTCGTATCGCCATGACTCGGCACATCAAGCGTGGCGGCAAGATCTGGATCAACATCTTCCCGGATCGCCCCCTCACGAAGAAGCCGGCCGAAACCCGAATGGGTTCCGGTAAGGGTTCGCCCGAGTGGTGGATTGCCAACGTCAAGCCCGGACGCGTTCTGTTCGAGATGACATACCCCAACGAGGAGATTGCTCGCGAGGCCCTGCGCCGCGCGATGCACAAGCTCCCGTGCAAGTGCCGGATCGTGACCAGAGAGGAGCAGTTCTGATGGCTACTGGAACCCCAGCAGCAGAGCTCCGCGAGCTCAGTGAAGACGAGCTGGTCACCCGGCTCCGTGAGTCGAAGGAAGAGCTCTTCAACCTTCGTTTCCAGATGGCTACCGGCCAGATGGACAACAACCGACGACTGCGCACCGTTCGTCACGAGATCGCGCGCATCTACACCGTCCTGCGTGAGCGTGAGCTCGGACTCGCTGTGGGTCCGGATGCAGGTGACGCGGCATGAGTGAGGAAAAAGCAGTGAGCACAGAAGAGCGCGCGAGCCGTAAGGTCCGTGTCGGATACGTCGTGTCCGACAAGATGGAAAAGACGATCGTGGTCGAGCTCGAAGACCGCGTCAAGCACAAGCTCTACGGCAAGATCATCCGCCGTACGACCAAGGTGAAGGCGCACGACGAGAACGGCGTTGCCGGCGTCGGCGACCGCGTTCAGCTGATGGAAACCCGTCCGCTGTCCGCGACGAAGCACTGGCGTCTGGTCGAGGTCCTCGAAAAGGCCAAGTAAGCCTGATCGAATCCTCGAGCTGATCGAGTATCACCGAATGGCCCGCTTCCCCTTGGGGGAGTGGGCCATTCGGCTTTCCGGGGGCTTTCGGGGCTTTCCGGGCGAAGGGTTCGAGTTGCGTCGAGTACGGCTGATTTGGTATTCGGTGAACCCTTCCCTACAATAGAACGGTTGCCTGTGGCAGAGGTGTGTCTTCACGTGCGCAGCTCGAACGGTGCTTGCAGTGATCGTCTCCCGACGTCAGTCGGTGGGACTGCAGCTCAGACACGACGCAGGTGGCAACAATGACCGCGCGCACCGGGTCGGTAATCCGTTGCGCACGAAATTCCAGGTCTAGGGAGATCAAGTGATTCAGCAGGAGTCGCGAGTTCGCGTCGCTGATAACACGGGTGCCAAGGAAATCCTTTGCATCCGCGTTCTCGGCGGTTCGTCACGTCGCTACGCCGGGATCGGTGACGTCATCGTCGCCACCGTCAAGGACGCAATCCCCGGTGGAAACATCAAGAAGGGTGAGGTCGTCAAGGCCGTCATCGTTCGCACGACCAAGGAGCGCCGTCGTCCGGACGGTTCCTACATCAAGTTCGACGAGAACGCTGCAGTGCTCATCAAGGCTGACAGTGATCCCCGTGGAACCCGCATCTTCGGACCCGTCGGCCGTGAGCTGCGCGAGAAGAAGTTCATGAAGATCGTTTCGCTTGCCCCGGAGGTGCTGTGATGAAGGTGCACAAGGGTGACACCGTTCTGGTCATCGCCGGCAAGGACAAGGGCGCGAAGGGCAAGGTCATTCAGGCCTACCCCGCGACCGACAAGGTCCTCGTCGAAGGCGTGAACCGAATCAAGAAGCACACCGCGGTTTCCGCGAACGAGCGCGGAGCATCCTCCGGCGGCATCGTCACGCAGGAAGCCCCGATCCACGTTTCCAACGTTGCAGTCGTCGACTCGGACGGAAACCCCACCCGCGTGGGCTACCGCACCGACGAAGAGTCCGGCAAGCGCGTTCGGATTTCCCGGAAGAACGGGAAGGACATCTGACATGACCTCCACCGAAAACAAGGTCCAGCCGCGCCTCAAGGCACGCTACCGCGCTGAGATCAAGGACGCGCTCAACAGCGAGTTCGACTACTCGAACGTCATGCAGATCCCCGGCGTCGTCAAGGTTGTCGTCAACATGGGCGTCGGCGACGCCGCCCGTGACGCCAAGCTGATCAACGGCGCTGTCCATGACCTGTCGCTGATCACGGGCCAGAAGCCCGAGATCCGCAAGGCACGTAAGTCCATCGCGCAGTTCAAGCTCCGCGAAGGTATGCCCATCGGTGCACGCGTCACCCTCCGTGGTGACCGCATGTGGGAGTTCCTGGACCGCCTCGTGTCTGTCGCTCTGCCCCGTATCCGCGACTTCCGTGGTCTCTCGGGCAACCAGTTCGACGGCAACGGCAACTACACGTTCGGCCTCAACGAGCAGTCGATGTTCCACGAGATCGACGTGGACAAGATCGATCGCCCCCGCGGCATGGACATCACCGTCGTGACCACCGCAACCAACAACGAAGAAGGCCGTGCACTGCTCAAGCACCTCGGCTTCCCGTTCAAGGAGAACTGAGCGCATGGCTAAGAAGGCATTGGTCAACAAGGCCAACAAGAAGCCCAAGTTCGCGGTTCGCGCCTACACCCGCTGCCAGCGGTGCGGTCGCCCGCACTCGGTGTTCCGCAAGTTCGGCTTGTGCCGTATCTGCGTTCGCGAGATGGCTCACGCCGGCGAGCTTCCCGGAGTTCGCAAGAGCTCTTGGTGATCTGAGGCCCTCGGGCTTCGTCACACCACGCATGTGAATGGGCGTGGGTTCCTTTGGAACCCACGCCCATTCGTGGTTTCCATCAAGATGTGTGTCGAGCCGATCCTGAAAAGAACTGTCCCGCTGCGACTCTGGTTGAAAGCGATCATCGTTCGTCGGTGTCGTTCTTCGGTGCCGAACGAGCAGTTCAGATTTCGGGGTGCGTCGATACCGTCTCGATCAGCGACCTTCGGGTGGCGGTGGGGGAGGCGACATGGGATCCCGGTGGACACCCGCGCCAAAGTGCCCTACACTAGAGCGGTTGCCGTGGCTGACGCATGCGTTCAGCTCGGTGCGGTAACTTACGCCGTCTGACACAAGTCGGACGGCCCAGCCGAATTGCTGGAGGCCCACGATCGGATTCGTCCGGTGTTGCATGGGAACCACAGCGAGAAAGGTGTCGAGGTCGACCTATGACCATGACTGACCCCATCGCAGACTTCTTGACGCGTCTGCGCAACGCCAACACGGCGTACCACGATGAGGTGAAGCTTCCCCACTCGAAGATCAAGGCGAACATCGCCGAGATCCTCAAGCGCGAGGGCTACATCTCCGATTTCCGTACCGAAGACGCAGAGGTCGGCAAGACCCTCATCGTCGATCTGAAGTACGGTCCCAGCCGCGAGCGTAGCCTCGCCGGCGTGCGTCGCGTTTCCAAGCCCGGTCTCCGGGTTTACGCGAAGTCCACCAACCTGCCCAAGGTCCTCGGAGGCCTCGGCGTGGCCATCATCTCCACGTCGTCCGGTCTGCTCACCGATCGCCAGGCGGCCAATCAAGGAGTAGGCGGGGAAGTCCTCGCCTACGTCTGGTAAGGGAGGCCACCACAATGTCGCGTATTGGAAAGATTCCGGTCACCGTCCCCGCGGGCGTTGACGTCACGATCAGCGGCCAGGATGTCACCGTCAAGGGTCCCAAGGGCACCCTCGCGCTGACCATCTCCGAGCCCATCGCAATCGAAAAGGCAGAGGACGGCTCGCTGAGCGTCACGCGCCCCGACGACGAGCGTCGTAGCCGCGCGCTGCACGGTCTGTCGCGGACCCTGGTTGCGAACATCATCACCGGTGTCACCGAGGGTTACACGAAGAAGATGGAGATCCACGGTGTTGGTTACCGTGTGGCACTGAAGGGCAAGGACCTCGAGTTC
>NZ_LVCT01000137.1:0-22986 GCF_001647205.1 Rhodococcus sp. EPR-134 | reverse complement strand
AGAAGGTCGGGCAGATCTCGGCCAACATCCGTCGTCTCCGTCGTCCGGACCCGTACAAGGGTAAGGGCGTGCGTTACGAGGGTGAGCAGATCCGCCGCAAGGTCGGAAAGACGGGTAAGTGATATGAGCCAGACTGCAAACCAGAAAGCCAAGCGGATTCCGCTGGGCAAGGATGCGTCCACCAAGCGTCGTCTCTCGAAGACGCGTCGTCACTTCCGTCTCCGCAAGAAGGTCTCCGGCACGCCCGAGCGTCCCCGCTTGGTCGTCAACCGGTCCTCGCGCCACATCCACGTCCAGCTCGTGGACGACCTGGCCGGCCACACCCTGGCCTCCGCGTCGACCATCGAAGCAGACGTGCGCGTGGCAGAAGGCGACAAGAAGGCTGCGAGCGCGAAGGTCGGTCAGCTGATCGCCGAGCGCGCCAAGGCTGCCGGCGTGGAAGCAGTTGTCTTCGACCACGGCGGACACGGCTACCACGGTCGCATCGCGGCCCTGGCAGACGCGGCTCGCGAAGGCGGGTTGAAGTTCTGATGACCAACATTTTCAACGGAAGGACAGCCTGATGCCGGGACGTCAAAGGCGTGACGGCGGAAGCGGACCCGCCGGACAGAATGGCCCCAACAGCGGTGACAACAGCAACGCTCGTGGGGACAACCGTGGTGGCGGCCGTGACCGTCGCGACGGTGGCCGTGGCGGAAACGCTGCGGAGAAGTCACAGTTCATCGAGCGCGTTGTCACGATCAACCGCGTTTCCAAGGTCGTCAAGGGTGGTCGTCGCTTCAGCTTCACCGCTCTGGTGATCGTCGGAGACGGCAACGGACTGGTCGGCGTCGGCTACGGAAAGGCCAAGGAAGTTCCCGCGGCCATCCAGAAGGGTGTCGAGGAGGCTCGCAAGAGCTTCTTCCGCGTCCCGATGATCGCCAACACCATCACTCACCCCGTTCAGGGTGAGGCTGCTGCCGGCATCGTCATGCTTCGCCCGGCAAGCCCCGGTACCGGTGTTATCGCCGGTGGCGCTGTGCGCGCCGTGCTGGAGTGCGCTGGTATCGCGGACATCCTGTCGAAGTCGCTCGGTAGCGACAACGCCATCAACGTCGTGCATGCGACCGTTGCTGCGCTCAAGGGTCTGCAGCGTCCCGAGGAAGTTGCGGCTCGCCGCGGCCTCACCCTCGAAGAGGTTGCACCCGCCGGCATGCTTCGCGCTCGCGCACAGGCTGCTGGGAGTGTGAAGTAATGGCAGATCTCAAGGTCACTCAGATCAAGAGCATCATCGGGACCAAGCAGAACCAGAAGGATTCTCTGCGCACGCTGGGTCTCAAGGGCATCCGTCAGACCGTTGTTCGTGAGGACAACGCACAGAACCGCGGTCTGATCAACGTGGTGCGCCACCTCGTAACAGTTGAGGAGGTCTAACCATGACCATCAAACTGCACCACCTGCGCCCCGCTCCGGGATCCAAGTCCAACAAGATTCGTGTTGGACGCGGTGAGGGCGGCAAGCGTGGTAAGACCGCAGGTCGCGGTACCAAGGGCACCAAGGCACGTAACACCGTGCGCGTGGGCTTCGAGGGTGGACAGATGCCGCTTCACATGCGTCTGCCCAAGCTCAAGGGCTTCACGAACCCGTTCCGCGTCGAGTACCAGGTCGTCAATGTCGGCGACATCGCCCGTCTGTTCCCCGAAGGTGGAGCAATCACGGTCGAGGATCTCGTCGCCAAGGGCGCAGTCCGCAAGAACCAGCTCGTCAAGGTTCTGGGCGACGGCGAACTGACAGTTGCCGTTCAGGTGACCGTCGACAAGTTCACCGGCTCCGCCAAGGAAAAGATTGCTGCTGCCGGTGGTTCCGCCACCGAGCTGTGAGTGATCACGCGTAGCTAGTCCGATGGCCGCAGCGCAGCGTTTGCTGCGGTGCGGCCATCGGCGTCTACGAGGTCGTGTCACAGGTACGAGGTCGTGTCACAGATTGGTCGTGCATGCTCGGACGGGCCAGTATTCTGGTCACCGAGTGGCAAATGTATCTTCGGCTTACCCGGTTTTCGTGGTCTGCCCGCCTAGTTCCCAAATGCTCACTGTTAGAGTTCAAAAGTTCGACAGGTCAAAACGATCTGTCTCCCTACCGTCGTGCCAGGAGGATCTTTGCTTTCCGCCTTCGTCTCGGCCCTCAGGACCCCAGACCTGAGGCGGAAGATCCTCTTCACCCTCGGCTTGGTGGCTCTGTATCGGGTCGGCGCTCTCATCCCGTCCCCAGGTGTCGACTACGGCCGTGTGCGTCAGTGCATCGATATCGCCAACTCCGGTGACTCAGCAGGTATCTACTCGCTGATCAACCTGTTCTCCGGCGGCGCTCTGCTGCAGATGTCGATCTTTGCGATCGGCATCATGCCGTACATCACGGCGAGCATCATCGTGCAGCTCCTGACCGTGGTGATTCCGAAGTTCGAGGAACTTCGGAAAGAAGGCCAGTCCGGCCAGGCCAAGATGACGCAGTACACGCGTTACCTGTCCATTGCTCTGGCAATCCTGCAGTCGACCGGCATCGTCGCTCTTGCGGCACGCGGACAGTTGCTCCAGGGCTGTGACGACATCATCGCCGACAAGTCGATCTTCGGACTTGTCATCATCGTGCTGGTCATGACTGCCGGTGCTGCCATGGTCATGTGGTTCGGCGAGGTCATCACCGAACGTGGCGTCGGCAACGGTATGTCCCTCCTCATCTTCGCCGGTATCGCATCGCGTATCCCGAGCGAGGGCAAGGCAATCCTCGACAGCCGTGGTCCGCTGGTCTTCGCCTTCGTCTGCCTCGCAGCGCTGCTGATCATCGCCGGTGTCGTCTTCGTCGAGCAGGGTCAGCGTCGTATCCCGGTGCAGTACGCGAAGCGGATGGTCGGACGCAAGATGTACGGCGGATCCTCGACGTACCTGCCTCTGAAGGTGAACCAGGCCGGCGTCATCCCGGTGATCTTCGCGTCTTCACTGCTGTACCTCCCGAACTTGATTGCACAGCTGACTTCGGCCAGTACAGCGGTCGACCCCAGTTGGTGGCAGCGCCTCATCAACACCTACCTGGTGAATCCGGCCAACCCGGTGTACATCGCGATCTACTTCGGCCTGATCGTCTTCTTCACGTACTTCTACGTCGCCATCACCTTCAATCCCGAAGAGCGCGCCGACGAGATGAAGAAGTTCGGCGGCTTCATCCCCGGTATCCGACCCGGTCAGCCGACCGCGGACTACCTCAACTACGTGCTGAGTCGCATCACCCTTCCGGGTGCGATTTACCTCGGCACCATTGCTGTTCTGCCCAACCTGTTCCTCGACATCGGGAATGGCGGCGGCGCGCAGAACCTGCCGTTCGGTGGCACCGCGGTGCTGATCATGGTCAGCGTCGGCCTGGACACCGTGAAGCAGATCGAGAGTCAGCTAATGCAGCGTAACTATGAAGGGTTCCTCAAGTGAGACTTGTCCTCCTTGGTCCTCCCGGTGCCGGCAAGGGCACCCAGGCCGCTATCTTGTCCGAGAAGTTCGGCGTTCCCCATATCTCCACGGGTGATCTCTTCCGCGCGAACATCGGTCAGGCCACCGCTCTCGGTGTGGAAGCAAAGAAGTACATCGACGCCGGCGAACTCGTACCGAGCTCGATCACCAACGACATGGTGAAGGCTCGCGTCGCAGAACCGGACGCAGCAAACGGTTTCCTTCTCGACGGATTTCCGCGCTCGGTCGAACAGGCTCAGGCACTCGAGGGAATCTTGAAGGATCTCGACACCAAGCTCGACGGTGTCCTCTCCTTCGTCGTCGACGAGGACATCGTGGTCGAGCGTATGCTCGCCCGCGGTCGTGCAGACGACACCGAGGACGTCATTCGCAACCGACTCCGGGTCTACCGCGACGAGACGTCACCGCTGTTCGATTACTACAAGGACAGCATCGTCTCCGTCGACGCGATCGGCGAGGTCGAAGAGGTCAACGCTCGCGCACTGGCAGCGTTGGGTAAGTAATGGTCTTCGGGCGCAAACGCAAGGTTGTTCCGTTCCGCTCCGCGGGCGAACTCGACGCGATGGCTGCTGCCGGCGCGATCGTGGGTTCGGCTCTGGTGGCGGTTCGCGCTGCGGCGAAGCCCGGTGTCAGCACTTTGGAATTGAACGCGGTCGCTGAATCCGTCATTCGTGACGCCGGCGCCGTGCCCTCGTTCCTCGGGTACCACGGCTTCACCGGCTCGATCTGCTCTTCGGTCAACGATCGCGTCGTTCACGGAATCCCTTCAGCTCAGGACATCCTGGCTGAAGGCGACCTGGTTTCCATCGACTGTGGCGCGATCCTCGACGGATGGCACGGTGACTCCGCTTGGACGTTCGGTGTCGGTGAGATCAGCGTCGCCGATCAGGAGCTCAGCGAAGCCACTCGGCTTTCTATGGAAGCCGGGATCGCGGCAATGATCGCCGGCAACCGTCTGACGGATGTTTCGCACGCGATCGAGGTCGGTACTCATGCCGCCGAGAAGTTGCACGGTCGTTCCTACGGCATCGTCGACGGATACGGCGGACACGGAATCGGCCGGGAAATGCACATGGATCCGTTCCTCGCCAATGAAGGTGCCCCGGGTAAGGGTCCTGAACTGGTTGTCGGATCGTGCCTGGCGATTGAGCCGATGCTCACGCTCGGCGCCACCGACACGGTGATTCTCGACGACGACTGGACCGTTGTGACGACCGACGGGTCCCGTGCGGCGCACTGGGAACACACTGTCGCAGTGACCGAAGACGGTCCGCGGATTCTGACACTCCGGCCGGAGTAGTCGACACAGTCGCTGACAAGTGTTGGCAGCGAGCATGATTCACGTTCGAGAAGTCCCAGCCTCATTTCGAGGCTGGGACTTTTTCGATGGGGGAGCGGTGTGCGTCGTCACCCTGACCGGAGGCGCATTTGGCCTGGTCGTTTACATCGCGTAACATGGCTAGGCGGTGCGCTATGCGCGTCGATAGTTCGTGTGCCTACGCCCGGATCGCTCCGGGATAGGCCTTTCGAACTGCCGACGATCTTTCCATTGCGTGCCAATGTAACGGAAGCCGATGCACGAAGCATGCCAAACCAAACGGATCGCGGAGGATATGGCTAAGAAAGACGGGGCCATCGAGGTCGAAGGACGAGTAGTCGAGCCGCTGCCCAATGCGATGTTCCGCATTGAGCTCGAGAATGGCCACAAGGTCCTCGCCCACATCAGCGGAAAGATGCGTCAGCACTACATTCGCATCCTCCCGGAAGATCGCGTTGTCGTAGAGCTCTCGCCCTACGATTTGTCGCGCGGACGCATCGTTTACCGCTACAAGTAACGAACTTCCCGGACCTGACCTGGGTCAGGGAGAAGTATGTCTGCCGCGGTTCATCGCGGCGGGCTGCGACAAAACAGGAGATCAGAAGACGTGAAGGTTCAGCCGAGCGTCAAGAAGATCTGCGAGAAGTGCAAAGTGATTCGCCGTAACGGTCGAGTCATGGTGATCTGCGAGAACCTGCGTCACAAGCAGCGTCAGGGCTAGATCTAGCTTTTCGAAGATCTGCTTGGCAACAAGCAAAGAAGACCTCCCAGTACCAGCCATTGTTGACGAGACCCCACGCGATCGTTCACCGATCGCCAAGGTCGGACAATGGTTCACCCCCGGCACGGAGGCCGGGGCCCCACTGAGTTAGTTGATGAGATCATCTGCGCCTTCGGGCGTCGGTACTCGGCAAGAGGCACAGGGGAAGGGCTGGGAGCAGACCTCCGCACACCGATAAGGAAATGCCAACATGGCACGTCTCTCTGGTGTTGATCTTCCTCGCGAAAAGCGCATGGAGATCGCACTGACATACATCTACGGCATCGGCCGTACCCGCTCCAAGGAAATCCTTGACGCCACCGGCGTCAGCCCGGATCTCCGGAGCAAGGACCTCTCGGACGAGGACCTGGCAAAGCTCCGCGAGTACATCGAGGAGTCGCTCAAGGTCGAGGGTGACCTTCGCCGCGAGGTTCAGGCCGACATCCGTCGCAAGATCGAGATCGGCTGCTACCAGGGCCTGCGCCACCGTCGTGGTCTGCCCGTGCGTGGTCAGCGCACCAAGACCAACGCCCGTACCCGTAAGGGTCCGAAGCGCACCATTGCCGGCAAGAAGAAGGCGAAGTAATGCCCCCGAAGTCACGTAGCACCGGTCCGAAGAAGACCCAGAAGACGCGTCGCAGGGATAAGAAGAACATCCCGCACGGCGCCGCTCACATCAAGAGCACCTTCAACAACACCATCGTGTCCATCACGGACCCCGCCGGAAATGTCATTTCCTGGGCGTCTTCGGGACACGTCGGCTTCAAGGGTTCGCGTAAGTCGACTCCCTTCGCCGCTCAGCTTGCTGCTGAGAGCGCTGCCCGTAAGGCGCAGGAGCACGGTGTCAAGAAGGTTGACGTCTTCGTCAAGGGACCGGGATCCGGTCGCGAGACCGCAATCCGTTCCCTCCAGGCCGCTGGCCTCGAGGTCGGCACCATTTCCGATGTAACCCCCCAGCCGCACAACGGCTGCCGTCCGCCCAAGCGGCGTCGGGTATAGCGGGAAGGATAGGTAGAAGAAAATGGCACGTTATACCGGACCCATCACCCGCAAGTCGCGTCGTCTGCGCGTCGACCTCGTTGGAGGCGACCAGGCATTCGAGCGTCGCCCGTACCCGCCCGGACAGCACGGCCGCGCGCGTATCAAGGAGAGCGAGTACCTGCTCCAGCTGCAGGAGAAGCAGAAGGCTCGCTTCACCTACGGCGTCATGGAGAAGCAGTTCCGCCTGTACTACAAGGAGGCGAACAACCGCCCCGGCAAGACCGGCGAGAACCTGCTTCGCATCCTCGAGTCGCGTCTCGACAACGTCGTGTACCGCGCAGGCCTCGCTCGCACGCGCCGTCAGGCACGTCAGCTGGTCACGCACGGTCACCTTCTCGTGAACAACAAGAAGGTCGACATCCCGAGCTACCGCGTCTCGCAGTACGACATCATCGATGTCAAGGAGAAGTCGCTCTCCACGCTTCCGTTCCAGGTTGCGCGTGAGACCGTCGGCGATCGCCCGGTTCCCGGGTGGCTGCAGGTTGTCGGCTCGCGTCTGCGGATCCTGGTTCACCAGCTTCCCGAGCGCGCGCAGATCGACATCGCTCTGCAGGAACAGCTCATCGTCGAGTACTACTCGAAGTAAGGCGCTTCGCACCCCGTGAGTGGTTGAGGAGTCTCCGGACTCCTCAACCACTCACAGGGCCGCAGGCCCTTTCCCATCGTGGGCGTCAAATAGTGGACGTCCGTACAGGAGGAAATACCAATGCTCATTTCTCAGCGACCCACGCTGACCGAAGAGGTCATCGCTGATAACCGCTCGAAGTTCGTCATCGAGCCCCTGGAGCCAGGTTTCGGGTACACGCTCGGCAATTCGCTGCGCCGCACGCTGCTCTCGTCGATCCCCGGCGCTGCTGTCACCAGCATCCGTATCGACGGCGTTCTCCACGAGTTCACCACCGTCCCGGGCGTGAAGGAAGATGTCACCGACATCATCCTGAACCTCAAGGGCCTCGTCGTGAACTCCGAAGAGGACGAGCCGGTCACCATGTACGTCCGCAAGCAGGGCCCCGGCGCTGTTACTGCGGGCGACATCGTGCCCCCGGCAGGCGTCACCGTGAACAACCCTGATCTGCACATCGCCACCCTGAACGACAAGGGAAAGCTGGAGATCGAGCTCGTAGTCGAGCGCGGTCGTGGCTATGTCCCCGCCGTTCAGAACAAGGCGTCCGGCGCAGAGATCGGCCGTATCCCGGTCGACTCGATCTACTCGCCGGTGCTCAAGGTCACCTACAAGGTGGAGGCCACTCGCGTCGAACAGCGCACCGACTTCGATCGGCTCGTTCTCGACGTGGAAACGAAGAACTCCATCACCGCACGGGACGCGCTCGCTTCGGCGGGCAAGACCCTGGTTGAGCTCTTCGGCCTGGCCCGTGAGCTGAACGTCGAAGCAGAAGGAATCGAGATCGGACCCTCGCCTGCCGAGGCCGATCACATCGCTTCCTTCGGACTCCCCATCGAGGATCTGGACCTCACGGTCCGCTCCTACAACTGCCTCAAGCGCGAAGGTGTTCACACCGTCGGTGAGCTTGTCGGCCGTACCGAGTCCGATCTGCTCGACATCCGCAACTTCGGACAGAAGTCCATCGACGAGGTCAAGGTCAAGCTGCATTCGCTCGGCCTGTCCCTCAAGGACAGCCCCGCATCCTTCGATCCCACCACCGTTGCCGGCTACGACGCCGCCACCGGAACGTGGAGTGACACTGATGCCGGTTCCTTCGGCGATGCCGAAGGTACCGAGGACTACGCCGAGACCGAACAGCTGTAGCAGCTCAGGTCCTTTACTAGGAGATCATCATGCCCAAGCCCAAGAAGGGTGCCCGCTTCGGCGGGTCGGCTTCCCACCAGAAGGCGATTTTCGCCAATCTGGCTACCGCGCTCTTCGAGCACGGTCGCATCACCACCACCGAGTCCAAGGCCAAGGCACTGCGCCCCTACGCCGAGAAGCTCGTCACGCACGCGAAGGCCGGCACGCTGGCTCACCGTCGTGAGGTGCTGAAGGTCATCCGCAACAAGGATGTCGTTCACACCCTGTTCGCCGAGATCGGCCCGTTCTACGCGGACCGTAACGGTGGATACACCCGCATCATCAAGACGATCCCCCGCAAGGGTGATAACGCTCCGATGGCAATCATCGAGCTCGTCAAGGAAAAGACCGTCACCTCCGAGGCTGACCGCGCTCGTCGCGTCAAGTCCTCGCAGGAAGCTCCCGCCGCAGAGAACGTCGTCGAGGCCGTAGAGGCCGACGCGACCGAGGCTGAGGTCGAGAACGCTGACGCAGTCGTCGAGGCCATCGAGAACGAGACCGCAACTGCGGCCGACGCTCCCGAGGCCGAAGAGGCCAAGAAGGACTAGTCTCCCTTGGTTTCGGCACACGCTGAATCGAACGAGCCCGCCGCCCCCATCGGGGACGGCGGGCTCGTTCGATTGCGGCTCGACATCTCCTACGACGGCACCGACTTCTCGGGTTGGGCCCGCCAGACAGATCTGCGCACCGTGTGCGGTGAGATCGAAGACAAGTTGGGAACGGTGCTTCGACACCCGGTTCAGTTGACCGTTGCCGGTCGAACCGACGCCGGTGTCCACGCCACCGGTCAGGTAGCGCACGTCGACGTTCCGGGAGAGTTGCTCCCGGACGATCCGTCGCGACTCGTGCGCAGACTTGCACGATTTCTGCCCAAGGACGTTCGGGTCAAACAGATATCGGTGGTTCCGGGTGACTTCGATGCGCGCTTCTCCGCGATGCGACGCTATTACGAGTACCGGGTGACCAACGCGGCGTTCGGAGTGGAACCACTACGCGCACGCGACACCGTCTCGTATCCCAAACCACTCGATCTCGGAGCGATGCAGGAAGCGTCGAATCGGCTGCTGGGTCTGCACAACTTCGCGGCATTCTGCAAGCGTCGAGAAGGCGCTACGACGGTGCGGGAGCTGCAGCGTTTCGACTGGACCCAAGTGGGCACGGTGTTCACGGCGTACGTGAATGCTGACGCATTCTGCTGGTCGATGGTTCGCAGTCTCGTCGGCGCAGTCCTCTCCGTCGGTGAGGGACGGCGCACGGCCGCCTGGGTGGCAGGTTTGCTCGACGAAACGTCGCGATCCAGTTCCATCCTCGTTGCGCCGGCGCACGGACTTTCGTTGGTCCGCGTGGACTACCCCGACTACTCGGAACTGGCTGCCCGCAACGCGATTACCCGTGAGACCCGCGAGATTCCGTCTTCGGGTGGATGCTGCGGCGACTGAACATCACCATGCAAAATGCCCTCCCACTCTGTGTGGGAGGGCATTCGTATCGGGGGGCTATCCCGCCAGTTGGCGCGCGATGACCAATCGCTGAATCTGGTTGGTGCCCTCGAAGATCTGCGTGATCTTGGCCTCGCGCATGTAGCGCTCGACGGGGAAGTCCTGGGTGTATCCGTACCCGCCGAATACCTGAACGGCGTCGGTGGTGACCTTCATTGCCGCGTCGGTGGCCACGAGCTTGGCGACGCTCGCGTTGCGTGAATACGGAACTCCGGCGTCGCGGCGGCGGGCTGCATCGAGGTAGGTGGCTCGCGCGGAGTCGACTGCGGCAGCCATGTCCGCGAGCACGAAACCGAGTCCCTGGTGATCGATGATCCGCTTGCCGAATGCCTTGCGCTCCTTCGCGTAAGCGACCGCGTCGTCGAGCGCGCCTTGAGCGATTCCGACGGCAACGGCAGCGATTCCGAGTCGGCCGGAGTCGAGAGCGCTGAAGGCAATCGGCAGCCCCTGGCCGCGCTGACCGATCAATCGCTCCTCAGGAATGAAGGCGTCGTCGTAGTTCGCGGAGGCAGTGGGGACCGCGCGTAGCCCCATCTTCTCTTCGGGTTTTCCGAAGCTGAGGCCTTCGGTGTCCTTGTCCACCAGGAGGCAGGAGACGCCGCGTGAACCGTCGTCACTGGTGCGTGCGAAGAGGTTGTAGAAGTCCGCCTTGCCGCCGTTGGTGATCCAGGCTTTCGAGCCGTTGACGCGGTAGCCGCCGTCGGTGGGCGTCGCCTTGCACGACAACGCGGCGGCGTCGGATCCGGCCTGCGCTTCGGAAAGGCTGTACGCGCCGATGGTGTTGCCGCCCAGCATGTCCGGTAGCCAGCGCTTCTTCTGTTCGTCGGTGCCGAAGGTGAACAGCGGGAAGCACGACAGGCTGTGCACGCTCACCGCCACTGCAACCGCTGCCCAGCGTGAGGCGATCTCTTCGAGCACTTGGAGATACACCTCGTACGGCTGATCGCCGCCGCCGAACTCCTCGGGATACGGAAGGCTCAGCAGACCCGCCTGTCCGAGTGCGGGGAACACTCCGTCTGGATACTTCTCGGCCTTCTCGTATTCGTTGACCTTGGGCGCGAGTACCTTGTCCGCGACATCACGCGTCAGTTCGATGAGATCGCGAGCTTCTTGGCTGGGCATCAGGCGTTCGACGGGCACGGTCGGCTCCTAGCTAGGCAATAGTACTGAGAACGATACTGCAGTAC
This sequence comes from Rhodococcus sp. EPR-134, assembly GCF_001647205.1. Taxonomy (NCBI): domain Bacteria; kingdom Bacillati; phylum Actinomycetota; class Actinomycetes; order Mycobacteriales; family Nocardiaceae; genus Rhodococcus; species Rhodococcus sp. EPR-134. The sequence goes on along the minus strand of NZ_LVCT01000137.1, from coordinate 11,880 downwards.
TGTTGTAGGTATGGCAAGGCTGGTTCACAAGACGACTGCGCGCAGGGCAGAGTTGTTCGATCAACTGGTCGAACTGTTCTTGAGCGAGGGTTTCGCCCACCTCACGCTCGACGAGATCTCAGCTCGTCTGCACTGCTCCAAGAGCACCTTGTACACCGTGGCGGCCGGCAAAGAGGATCTGGTGCGGGCTGTGACAGTGCACTTCTTCCGGGCGGCGACCGATGCAGTGGAGAGTGCAGTCGCCGCCGAAACGGCCCCGCCTCGTCGAGTCGCGGTGTATCTCGAAGCAGTGGGTGATCGGCTGTCCGCGGCGTCCAGTCAGTTCATGGAAGACCTGGCCGAATCGGTGTCGGCGAGCCAGGTCTACGAGAAGAACACGTCGATCGCTGCTGATCGTGTGCGATCGCTAATCGTCGAGGGAGTCGATTCGGGCGCATTCCGGCAGGTACACGCATCATTTGTCGCCGATGCCGCTGCGGCGACGATGGTTCGGATCCAGCAACGCGCGGTCTACCGGGCAACTGGTCTGGACGATGCCAGCGCTTATCGGGAACTGGCAGCACTCATCACGGACGGGATCACTGCGTGATCAGTCGCTAGCATCGACGTTCATGGCACCTTTGAACGTCGAAGTCATCGTAGGTTCGGTCCGCGAGGGGCGAATGGGACGAGCAGTGGCGGACTGGTTTGTCGAGCGCGCAACCGCGAACCCGTCGTGGAACGTATCGGTGATCGACCTCAGAGAGCTGTCGTTGCCCCAGGATTTCTCGGATTCACCTGCCACGGAGGTTTTCCGCCGGCGAATCGGGCGCGCCGACGCTGTTGTCGCCGTGACCTCCGAATACAACCACGGGTATCCGGCTGCTCTCAAGACCGCATTCGATTCGGTGAAACACGAGTGGCGTGCCAAGCCGATCGGATTCGTGTCCTACGGCGGGATTTCAGGTGGTGTTCGGGCCGTCGAGCAACTGAGGCAAGTGGTGGCGGAGTTGCACATGGTCTCGGTGCGTCAAAGCGTGACCATCCACCGGGTGCGTAAGCAATTCGGACACGAGCCGTACGGCGTCGATTCGATTGCGATCGATGCAAGCGAGAAGATGATTCGTGAATTGGATTGGTGGGGAAGCGGATTGCGGATGCAACGTGCAAGTGATCCCTATCCCGGCTGATCTTGGACATACGTGATCACGCCATCTGGTGAGCGTCGCCGGCTCGTGGACGGCCGATGAACGATGTCTCGGAAGCGATGGTCACCAGAGTCAGGTCGACGCGTGTACGGCCGGTTTCGACCGTGATCTTGTCACCGAGTGCGAATGGCTGGACTATCGAGATTTCAGGGTCGATCCGAGGCCATTGGCGTGGATGTCCGTACACATAGATTGCGGTCACGCCGGCACGCGGAGATAACCCCTCGACGCCGTCGAATACGACAGTGTTGAAGGCGCCCTCAGGCCCACCGCCCTGCCCGGACACGCGGAGTCGGTCAGGCACTCCCATCGAGTCGGTGAGCGCGGTCCACGCTTGAGGTCGATCGGTGTGGACGAGTACCAGTGCGCCGGTCGCGATGGCTCGAAAGATCAACTGCTGAGCCAGATAGAGTTCGCCGGCGACAAGAACGGTGTTGACGCCCGGCCCCGAAATTCTGGCCGCGACACCGTGCCCGTTTCCGTCCGAGCCGATGAGTTGGCCGCACCCGGCAAGGGGTAGAGCGAGTGAGTCGAGTGTGCCCCCGTCCATGCGAACGCCCGGCGTGATGCCGTCCAGCGCGGCCAATGCGGTTGGCAAGTTGGTCAGCAATCCGTCGCGCTGGCGCCCACGTAGCGAGACCAAACCGGCCAGCGGTGCGTTCTCAGGTGGATTGCGCGTGGTGAAGCGACATGTCGCACTGACCTTCGCCTCTCCGCGTTGTCCGGTGGGTCGTAACCGAACTGTCACGGACGTCCCGACCGTTGCCACTGCCCACACTCGGGTCAGGGTCGCAGTGGTGATGAAACGGGGTTCGATCCCAAATCCGACGTTGGACACGCCAGGCAAGGGGGTACTTCGCCACGTTTCGGTGACCTCGTGGCCGGCCACTCCTCTTGTCACCTGGGCAGTGGACGACGCGATCTCCGGTGCGGTCAGGATCCGCGCCTTGCAACCCGCTGAATCGAGCACCCGGATGACACGATTGGCGGCAACAGCTATCGCGCGGCCGGCGCCCTGTTCGCCCCCGCCCCGGCGTTCGACTGCTGCGCCACCCTCCAGCGCGTCGAAACGTAGTGCAAGCCAAACACTTCTGGTGGCGGTGGCTGGTAGTGGTCCGATGAGACGTTCGTAGACTTCGGTGGCCGGCGTTCCCGACGCGGCGCGGTATCCGTGACTGACGATGTCGATGCCGATGAGTGAGATGTCGTGCTGATAGAGACAATTGGCGAGGGCTGCCGTGGGCAGAAGGTGGGAAGCGTCGAACGAATGACGGCCGATCCTGGTCAGGTAGTCGCGTGGGGGAGCGATCTCGACCACAGCGACGAGCGAAGATCCGTCCACTCGGAGCCCGATGGACTGCTCGGAGGGAGTGTGAAAACTGACGATCGTGCTGCGGTCGACGTCCTTGCGGTGCAGATAGCGAAAGTACCTGACAATCCAGGACATTACCGACCAACCGCCCACATGAAGCAGCATTGATCCGGCAACCACACAACCGATTGCCAGCCCCCAGAACCAATCGAGCCCACTGGCCATCGCGATTCCGCCCGCACCGATTCCGAAAATCTGTGCCGGCACGAACTCGCGCGTCGAAATCCTGTGTGACGACGGCCAATGCTTCAACCGCGATCGGTCCACGGTTCCTCCCCGATACCTGACCTGCGAACTACCCGAAAATTTCCGCCCCAGCGGAACTGTACTGTGTCTTCGCAAGGGGATGTAAGGCACGGGGGGAAATGATGGCTGCGACACCTACCACGCGCTGGCAGGTCAACGGGTACCGATTCTTGGTCAGGCGGATGGAACATGCGCTGGTCAGACGAGACGTGCGGATGCTTCACGATCCGATGCGATCACAGTCGCGCGCGTTCACCGTCGGAATAGTCCTCGCTGCACTGGGATTGGCGGGTTGCGCTGTACTCGCTCTGTTTCGGCCACAGGACAGAATCGGCGATGCAGAGATCGTCGTTGCAAAGGAATCGGGCGCGATGTTCGTCGCCATGGAGGGTACGTTTCGCCCTGTGCTGAACTTGGCCTCCGCACGACTGATTCTGGGTTCGCCAGGAAAACCGGCAATAGTCAAGGCATCCGAGGTCGAGGCGAAACCCCGGGGCGCGCTCGTCGGCATTCCCGGCGCACCGTCCGCGCTGCCGGAATCGGCCGACCCTACCAACGCCGCGTGGACGGTGTGCGATTCCGTCGGATCCGACGGGAGAAAATCGTTGACGACTTCGGTCCTGGTCGGCTCGTCCAATGTCGGCGAAAACACGACATATCTGACGAATGACCGTGCATTCCTGGTGAAGTCGGGTTCCGATCACTTTCTCGTGTACGACGGGAAGCGAGCGGAAATCGATGTGGACGATCCGGCGATCATGCGGGCTTTGGGCCTGGAAGGAGCACAGGCGCGACCGATCAGTATCGGATTCCTCAATTCGATTCCCGAAGTTCCGCGCATCGAGGCTCCGCGAATCCGCCAACTGGGATCGGCGCCCCGGTTTCCTCTGCAGAACAAGACTGTCGGCTCCGTCGTCCAGGTTTCGGTGGGTGCGGACCCGCAGTACTACGTGGTACTCGAGAACGGGATCCAGAAGATCGGTGCGGCGCTCGCCCAACTGATCTACTTCTCGGATTCGCAGGGCGCCACCGGGATCGCGAGCGTCACCCCTGATGCCATCAGTCGTATTCCCTCGGTGAGTGAGCTGGCCGTCGACTTGTTGCCGCGGGTGGTTCCGGAGATCGTCGATGATCACGGCGCACCTGTCGGCTGTCTGGAATGGGCTCCCGCACCTGCAGTCGAGGGCGGCGAAAGTAGTTCTGCAACGCTGAAACTTGTCGCTGGATTGCAGGTTCCGATCCCGGAGGGTGGCAAGTTGGTGTCCTTGGCGCAGGCGGACGGATCGGGTGACAATCTCGACAACGTCCATGTCGAACAGGGATTCGGCGGATTTGTTCAAGCGACCGGAATCGAGACGAACAGCACCAGGCACGACGGAGTGTTCTACGTAGCCGATACCGGTGTGAAGTACGGCGTACCGGACGAAACCTCCGCTCGCGCGCTCGGATTGACGCGAACGCCTGATCGCGCGCCTTGGCAGATGCTCGACCTACTTGCATCAGGCCCCGCGCTCGAGAAGAGCAATGCACTGATAGCTCACGACGGAATCGCCCCCGATACAGCGCCGGCCGCTCCGGTGAACTGAACACTGCTGACGGTTCAGGGATCGATTTTCTGGCGTTCGGGAAGATGCCGACGAATTACTCGACGAAGAGGCATCGATGCCAACAGCGTCAGTAGGGCGAGGGTGCCGACCGTTCCGGCTCCGACGAGTGCCGTGTCGCGAGATCGGTTGTCGGGGGTCGGCGGCGTGGGTAGGGGATCGATCGACACCGACTGATGGTTGACCTTGACGCGTTCTCCTGGGGCCAATTCGCCCGTCACTGCCGCAAGTGGATCGATGACGCCGTGACCGACGTAGGGATTCCAACCCTGCGCCGGAGCGTGGGCGGTGGCTTCGATACGTTGCATGACCTGAAGCGCAGTCAGTTCCGGGTGAACCGACCGGACCAGTGCGGCGGTCGCCGCGACAAAGGGCGCAGCGAAACTGGTCCCGTTGAACGACTGTACGGCGCCGTCGGAGCCGTACACCCCGTTGGTCAGACCGGGCGACGTCGGGTGAAGTGAGGTGATTCCGGTGCCGGGCGCCGCCACGTCGACCCACGGACCGCCGAGGCTGAAGGAACTGGCGGCGCCATTGGGGTCTACCGACCCGACCGTGAGGACATAGTCGTCGTACCAAGCCGGACTGGCAATCGTCGCAACCGAGTTCCATGGATCGGCTAAGGGGTCGACGGGATCCGGCGGCGGATTCTGGTTCTTGCAACCTCCGGATCCGACGTTACCTGCAGCTGCGACGACTACGACGTTCTTCGCGATCGTGGCGTATTCGATTGCAGCGCCGAGTCGTTGGTCGTTGATCCCGTCCCCGGCAGGCTTGCAGGCGACTTCGGAGATGTTGATGACGCTTGCACCCATGTCCGCAGCGTGACGGACGGCCGATGCCATGGTGTCGACGTTTCCGTACCCGGATGAGTTCTCGGCTACAGCAGGGTCTTCGCGTTGGCCGGCCACCGAGAAGGCGGCACTGGACTGCCTGATCGAAATTATCTGTGCGTCCGGCGCAGCTCCGGAGAATCCGGAACCCTCGACTTGCTGGGCGGCGATGAGACCGGCCACGACTGTTCCATGTGCGTCACAATCGTCGGTGCCGTCGGAGGTACCGACGTAATCACCGCCGCCGTCGAGCGACGGCAGCCGGGGATGTTTGCTGACACCGGTGTCGATGACAGCAATTCGCTGTCCTGCCCCTCTGGTGATCGGCCACACAGAATCAAATCCCAGATCTCGTTGAGAACGTGGAATGTCCGCACCGTCACCACCTGCCACGGCGGGGACGCACAGGGTTCGTTGTTCGGTGGGTTGTGGAGGTGCAGGCGGACCGTCCTCGGGCAGCATTGCAGGATCGATGGGGGAGGGAACCGCGCTCGATGCGCCACCTGCCCCGGCGAGAACGCTGAAGGCAACGATCACGAGACTGGCGCAGATGTTTGTTGCACGTCGAATCACCATCGATCACCGATCGCTCAGAGGCCACGCATGAGCGCGAAGAGGCCACTGACCCAGCAGATCAGCGGAACGATTGCTGCAATCGCAGCGAGGTCCAACAGCTCGGCAGCGCGTCGCATCACGGGGCTGAATGTGTTCTGGGGGGCAAGGATTCCCAGAACCAGTGCCAGGAGGAGAACGGTCATCGTGATGGCGAAGACGACCAATGCATGGTCGCGATGGGTCCATGCCATGTCGCCCAGGAGAACGAGAATCACCGAGATGCCTGCCGCGATGAGTGGCACAGCCTGCTGTGCGCCCGCGTAGGTGCGCCCGCGAAACATCAGCACGACGGCCGTCGCGAATGCGAGAGCAAGATTCGGCCAGACGATCCCCTGACCAGGCCAGGACCACGCGAGTGCGACGGCAGCGACGAGCGCGACCACTGACGTGGCCACGATCAGCCCGGTCAGATAGCTACGCGCCCGCCCTGCCCTTTCCGCCAACTCGGTCAGCCCGGGTAGTTCGGGTTCGGGCAGTCCGTCGCGGTCGTCGTCGAGGGGATTACTCGGCGTCGGAACAGGAGGAAGCGGTAGTCGCGCGAACAACATCGACAGTCGAGCGGTGAACGTGAGAACGATCAATGCGGCGGCAATCACCGCGCCGCTGACGGTCGCGGTGCGCGCCTCGGGAAGCGTGGTAGTGCCGGCAAAGGTGCCCACCGCCGCGAGAAGGACGACGAGAAGTGCTGTGAAGACAGCTAATCCGGCGCCGCACAAGCGGAAGCAGATCAGAGTTACCGCAGCGGCAGATGCCGAACCGAGAAGCAGATGAGCCGAAAGAACAGTGCCGGGCACGCAGAGTGCGCCGGAGACGAACGCCAGTGGCACCGAAGCGCATCCGAGCGTGACGGAACTTGCAGAGTCTCCGTACACCCGCGCTGCCACGACGGCGGCGACGGTGAGCACCAAAGACGTCACTCCGCCGCAGACGGCGCCGATCAGTCCCGTGTCGCCGAGGACCAGGGCGAGGGCCGCGACGAGCGCAGCGACGAGGGCGGCGGTCGAGCCGACAATGCGCGCGGTGACCGGAGTCCAGCGTCGGTAGACGTCCGCATCCGTGGCCGCGACGGTGTACATGATGTCGTCGAAGAGTGGGGGCGGGGCAGCGGTGTCCGAGGCCTCGAGTACGAGCAATTCTCCATCGCGGATTCCGTGCTCGTGCAGCGACAGCGTCGGTGCCAGCGGTGCCCTGCCGACTTTCGACAGAGTCCAGTCGACGGGCTCGAATTGTTCGGTGGTGTGGTCGAACTCGTTGAAATTGCTGTGGTTGACAATTGTGTCCACAATGCCCGGAATGACCACGGTGAGTGGAACACGAAGCGGCACCGCAAGATCCACCTGCGAATGGGCTGAAAGTACCGTCAACCTGCATAGTTCGGCAGAATGACTCGCGCCTCGTCCGTTTCCGGTGTTCGCAGCGCTGGTTGTAGTGGTGCTGGTCAAGATCTGTCCCCTCCCATGACGCGATTCCCCCTTCGCGTCACCCCAGTTCACCCGAACAATACGACATGAACTGCGCGCCTGTATCGGAGACAGCGCCGACAACAGGTGGCACCGACCCGAGTGTCGGTGTTGTGATCTACTCTCTTGCAATTGCGCGAGTACGCCTTGGGGGGCCGGCGGTAGTCGGACGAGGCGTCTGGCGGCAACAGCTGCAGCACCGATGGGGGTGGGTGAATTGAGCACTGTCAGATTTGCGCGTCGAGCACGCCGTGAATCGCCGCGCACACCGGGCGGCGAGGTGACGCTTCAGCCCCCACCGGAGATACCTCGCGTCACGCCGGGAAACCTACTGACCAAACTACTTCCGGTGATCATGGTGGTTGCCATGATCGGCATGGTGGCGCTGATGTTCTCTTCCGGCATGGCGCGCAATCCGATGTCCCTGCTGTTTCCGGTCATGATGATGGTGTCGATGCTCGGAATGCTCGCCGGGGGCGGTCGTAGCGGTGGAGCAAGAGCGTCCGAGGCGAACGAGGACCGCAAGGACTACCTCCGGTACCTGGATCAGATGCGTAGTGATGTTGCTGCGACGACTGGTGCGCAGCGTGCTGCTCTCGAGTGGAGCAATCCCGAGCCGTCGCTGCTCTGGACACTGGCCGGGACTGTGCGGATGTGGGAGCGTCAGATCACCGACTCGGACTACTGCCACGTTCGGGTAGGTCTGGGTACACAGCGATTGGCCACCAGACTCGTGTCTCCGGAGACCGGGCCGGTCGAGGATCTCGAACCCGTCGCTGCTGTCTCACTTCGGCGATTCGTCCGTGCACATTCGGTTGTGCAGGACCTGCCGACCGCCGTCTCGCTTCGCGGATTTGCTGCGATGTCCATCGAGGGGCAGAGAGATTCCGCTCGTGCGCTTGTCCGCTCGATGTTGATGCAGCTGTGCACATTCCACGGTCCGGACACGCTCCAAGTTGCGGTGGTGTGCGGTCCCGATACCGAATCCGAGTGGGAGTGGGTCAAGTGGCTCCCACACGTGCAACACCCGCAGTCTCAGGACGGCACCGGCACTGCACGCATGGTGTTCGGTTCGTATCTCGAATTCGAAAGTTCCCTCGGGGAACCGCTTTCGATGCGTGCTCGATTCGCTCGCAACACTCCAGCCAGTGCGGGCGTTCCGCATCTCGTGCTGGTCGTGGACGGTGGCTTACTCGAAGGTGACACCGGCCTGTTGTCCGAATCCGGGCTCGACTCGGTGACAGTCCTCGACCTCTGCGGGTTCTGCCCGCGGCTGGTGGCGACGCGTGGGTTGCGACTGGTCGTCGGTAGCGATCAGATCGGCGCGGTGAGCAGCGCAGGAGTTGAGAACTTTGCGAGGCCTGACGCTGCGACGACGAGCCTGGCGCAGGCGTTCGGCCGTCGCATCGCACCGTTCCGTGCGGCATCGCAGAATGCCGTCGACGCAGCTGACGACGACCGATCCCTTCGGACGTGGAGCCAGATGTTGGGGATAGGAAACGTTGCGAGGTTCAATCCTGAGCATGGCTGGCTTCCACGTCAGGGGCGCGACCGACTCCGTGTGCCGATCGGTGTCGGACAAGACGGAAACCCCGTCGAACTGGATCTGAAGGAGTCGGCCGAGAACGGTATGGGTCCGCACGGGCTGTGTATCGGAGCCACCGGTTCTGGCAAGTCGGAGTTCCTGCGAACCTTGGTGCTCGGCCTGATCGCGACCCACTCTCCCGACGCACTGAACCTCGTCCTGATCGACTTCAAAGGCGGTGCAACCTTTCTCGGCCTCGAGGAGGCGCCGCACGTTGCTGCGATCATCACCAACCTTGCCGAGGAATTGGCGATGGTCGATCGTATGAAGGACGCGCTCGCCGGCGAAATGAATCGTCGACAAGAACTGTTGCGTGCGGCAGGAAACTTCGCAAACGTGTCCGATTACGAGAAGGCGAGGCTGGCCGGCGCTGCACTAGATCCCTTGCCGGCACTCTTCGTGGTTGTCGACGAGTTTTCCGAACTGCTCAGTCAGCAGCCGGAATTTGCCGAATTGTTCGTGGCCATCGGGCGATTGGGCAGGTCACTTCACATTCACCTGCTGCTGGCCAGTCAGCGACTCGACGAAGGAAAGCTTCGGGGTCTCGACAGCCATCTTTCGTATCGCGTCGGGTTGAAAACGTTCTCGGCGAACGAGTCTCGTTCCGTCCTCGGCGTTCCCGATGCTTATCACCTTCCGGGCACACCCGGTGCGGGATACCTGAAGTCCGATTCTGCTGAGATCGTTCGCTTCCAAGGTGCGTACGTGTCAGGCCCGTACGAGGGCGAGCGGATCGTGCCCACTCGATTCTCGGTCGATTCCCCCGTCGAACTGGCGCCGCTGCCGTTTACCGCGAAGCCCGTGATCGGACCAGAGGCCGTTGTCGTTCCCGTCGAGCCCGACGTCGTCGACATGGGTGAAATCGGTGACGATGCACGTACTCTCATGGGAGTCCTCGTAGACCGCATGCGCGGTCACGGTCCACGTGCGCATGAAGTGTGGCTCCCGCCGCTCGAGTCATCTCCGACGCTTGACCAGTTGTTGCCGCGGTGGGCGACCGGTGATCAACCTCGCGGAAATCTGAGCGCACCCTTCGGCATAGTCGACAGGCCGTTCGATCAGCGCCGCGATCTACTCGTCGCCGATCTCAACGGATCGACTGGCAACCTCGCGATTGTCGGCGGCCCGCAGTCGGGAAAGTCGACGGCGTTGCGCACGTTGATCTTGTCTCTGAGCATGACGCACACGCCGGAACAGATTCAGTTCTACTGCCTCGACTTCGGCGGTGGAACGCTCCTCGGATTGAAAGATCTGCCGCACGTCGGATCGGTGGCAAACCGCTTGGATTCCGACCGCGTCCGGCGCACAGTTGCCGAGGTACTCGGTGTGGTCGCTAAACGGGAGCGACTGTTTCGTGACCTCGGCATCGAATCGATGGCCGATTTCCGTAGATTGCGAACAGCTGATCCCACCGGGGAAGGTGAGGCTGCGGGACTCCGAGAGGACCCGTACGGTGACGTCTTCCTCGTCGTCGACGGTTGGCCAAGCGTTCGTTCGGATTTCGAATCACTCGAGCCCCAGATCAACATGCTCGCCGGTCAAGGTTTGTCCTTCGGTGTACACGTGATCGTCACGACGTCGAGGTGGGCCGAGATCCGGCCGGCACTCAAGGATCAACTGGGTACTCGCATCGAACTTCGTTTGGGTGATCCGGGAGATTCGGATGCGGGTCGCCGGAAAGCCGGCCTGGTGCCGGAAGGTCGACCGGGTCGTGGCATCACTCGCGACGGACTCCACCTTCTCACCGGACTACCTCGAATCGACGGCCTACCGGGTAGTGAGAACTCGAGTACGGCTGTGGTGGCGACGGTCGAACGTATTGCAGCCATGTCGAATTCGCGTCCGGCACCCACCGTGCGGATGCTCCCGGATTCCTACTCGCGGGCAGAACTTCTCGAAGCTGTCGGGACCCGGTGGCCCTCACCGAGTGCGGCCGACGGTCGGTGCCTCACCGTGCCGATCGGGCTCGGTGAGACCGACCTCGCCTCGGTGTACATGGACTTCCGGGAACACCCGCACCTGTTGATATTCGGCGACAACGCGTGTGGGAAGACATCTCTCCTGCGTGGAATAGCCGAAGGGATCATCGCGTCGAACACACCGGCCCAGGCCAAGGTGATCATCGGTGACTATCGGCATTCCCTGCTGGGCGTGGTCGAAGGGAATCAGCTCGGTGGGTACTCGGCGTCGTCGACGACCTTCGGTGAGTTGATGGTCGACTTGGCTCGGATCGTCGCTGCCAGAATGCCGAACGCCGAAACAACGCAGCAGCAATTGCGGGAACGGTCGTGGTGGAGTGGGCCGGAGATTTACGTACTGATCGACGACTACGACCTTGTGGCCACACCGAGTGGAAATCCGGTGGCGCCGTTGCTCGAATACATTCCGCACTCCAAGGACATCGGTTTGCACCTGGTTATTGCCCGCCGTTCCGGTGGTGCGGCCAGAGCACTGTACGAGCCGGTCATTGCGAGAATTCGCGACATGGCGCCGGCCGGATTGATCATGAGCGGAAGCCGTGACGAGGGAAATCTCGTCGGCACTGTCCGCGCGTCGGCGATGCCGGAAGGCCGTGGGGTCTACGTTTCCCGCTCGCAAACCCAACTTGTCCAAGTTCCGTGGATACCACCGCTGTGACCGCTCCGTCCGCAGTGTCGGTCTCGTTACATTGGGGTGCATCGAATATCTGGGTCGTGTCGGGTCAACGCGAATTCTGTTGCAGTGCAGACCTCCGACGCGAACCGGCGTCGGGCCCCGGTGCGGCCGGCGAGAATGCGATCGATTACATCGACGACGATTATGTCGACGTGGATGGTCGGGTTGTCCCGACAGTCTTGGAGGTGGCCAGGCTGATCTCCAGTGCGATGGACGGGTGCGGAATCGTCGACGCAGACATTCTTCATCTCAGTCATCCCTCGGATTGGGGTGCCCCACGCAGGCGGCGATTGCTCGATGCCGCACGTCGAGTGGCGCACGAC
>NZ_LVCT01000136.1:0-209 GCF_001647205.1 Rhodococcus sp. EPR-134 | reverse complement strand
GCTCTCATGCTGTTGCGGCTTCGCTCGAACGGGGGTCGACGAATGTTCACGGCCACGCGAGCATCCGAATTCTGGACGAGAGCCGGGTGGCTGCGTCTCTGGTGGATCCTCAGACGCTCGTTCGCCAGACAACCGCGCGGGACAGTTCGGGACGAATCGTCGACAATTCGGCTTTTGGCGCCGGGTGGGTAGGCGATACGGATGGCGCG
>NZ_LVCT01000135.1:0-1087 GCF_001647205.1 Rhodococcus sp. EPR-134 | reverse complement strand
GCCGTCGCCGGTGCGGTCGCAGGAACGGTCGTGGTGTCCACTCGCGATCGAAACGATTCTCGGTTGACGAGGTCGGTCGCAGCCACGGCGGAAGACGAAGTAGAGATCGTGGAGGCGTCGAAAGAGCAGGAAACGCCTGCACCGAAGACTTCGATCTCGTCGATCGAGTCCGGGGCCACGCCGGAACTTACTCGTGTGGACGTGGGAAGCGTTGCGGCAGAAGTGCCTTCCGATTGGAAGCTTCTGTCGCGAGGGACCTCGAGCAGGCGTACCGATTTGGTACCCGGTTCGGGTGCGGATCGCAAGATCGTGGTCATCGAGAAACGTCTTGCGGAAGGTGTGGGATTCGATTCCGTCGAAGCTGTTTTGCGTCAGCAGTTTTCGACGTTCGAGGACCCATTGCGGTTCGCAGAGTTTGCTGTGCTCGACGATGCCGCAGGAAAACGGGCAGTGGTGTACGTCGAGTTTCCGGACGATTTCTCCGAGGTGCGTTGGCACGTGTACGTCGACAACGGACGGCAAGTGAGTATCGGCTGCCAGTATCTGATCGGTGAGTGGGGCAGTCTCGAAGCGGACTGCCTGCGGATGTGGCAGTCGGTCGAATTCACACCGTGACCGGATCGGTCGGTTCTGAAAATATTCTTCGGTCGGGCCGGAACCGTTGGTACGGAGGTCGCGTCAAAGGTATGTGTAGCGCACATCAGGGAGTTCCGCTCGACCCCGGTGCACATCCGACGGACCAAGCCCGTTGTGTGTGATCGCCGATACCGAACGGTACTCACCGAATCCAGGGGGACGACATGGGCTTTACCGCAACTACCGCTGAATTGATCGATTCGGCGGGGACCATCGACGGACATCTCGGTGACATCAGGGGGCTGGTCAACGCTGTTCGGTCGGAGGCCGACGCTTCGCACAATTCGTGGAACGGTGCGGCGCAGGTCGAATACGCAGGAATCATGGAGCGATACAACAGCGCGGCCCTGAAGTTGGACACAGCTCTGACCGACATCTGCGAGCAGATCAAACAGGCCGCGGGAACCTTCGACTCGACCGAAGACGACAACGTCAGCTCGCTTCGCGGCGC
>NZ_LVCT01000134.1:0-9543 GCF_001647205.1 Rhodococcus sp. EPR-134 | reverse complement strand
CCAGTCACACCGAACCGGGAGCAGTTATGTCCGACAGGATCAAGTACGACTTCAGCGGCCTCGCAATGCTGTCCGATCAGATGAAACAGCAGGCCAAAGCGATCAACGACAAACAGGGCGACATCAAGGTTGTCGTGGACAAGCTGCAAGCAGGCTGGGAAGGGGCAGGTTCCGAAGCGTGGAACGACGCACAGCGTCGCTGGGCCCAGGCTTCCGAAGAACTGAACATGGTTCTCGCGCAGATCGCCGGAGCGACGGCGAGCGGCTCGGAGAAGATGCAGGAAGCTGATCGGATCGCCGCAAACGGGTTCGGTCGCTGACAACATCCCATGCCGTGATGACACCCCGCCTGCCCCGGTACCGTCAGGTTGCCGGGGCAGGCGCATGTCGATCGCTCGCGTCGCTGTGCTGGACGATGATGCTGTTGGCAGGAATGGCTGCGCTTTGACCTGGCAGCGGGTAGACCGGTATCGTCTATCGGTGGCGTGCCGTAGGGCTCCGGCAGAAATGCGTGGAGACCGGCGGTTCTCGGGTCTCAACTGGCCGCCGAGGATCGTTTACGCGATACGCACATGGTCAGCAGTGGAATGAATTAAGACGAGGAAGATCTGTGTCTACGTACACCCCGAAGGCCGGAGATGTGACCCACACGTGGCACGTCATCGACGCCACTGACGTGGTGCTCGGCCGTCTTGCCGTTCAGGCAGCGAACTTGCTGCGTGGCAAGCACAAGCCCACCTACGCGCCGCACATCGACGGTGGTGACTTCGTTGTCATCATCAACGCAGAGAAGGTTGCCATCAGCGGCAACAAGCTGCAGGGCAAGAACGTTTACCACCACTCCGGATTCCCGGGTGGCCTGAAGTCCCGCACTGTCGGTGAGGTCCTCGACAGGACTCCCGATCGTCTCGTCGAGAAGGCCATCGTCGGCATGCTCCCCAAGACGAAGCTCGGCCGCGCAATGAGCAGCAAGCTCAAGGTTTACGCGGGCCCGAATCACCCCCACACCGCGCAGCAGCCGGTGCCGTTCGAGATCAAGCAGGTCGCACAGTGACATCGCCGGAAGGGCAGAACGTGTCCGAAGAGAACATCGAAGCAGTGGAAGAGCTTGTCTCTGACGCAGTCGAGGTCGTCGAAGAGGTTGCTGCAGCTACGCTCGCACCGATCGTCCTCGATCGCCCGGTCCAGACCGTCGGTCGCCGCAAGGAGGCTGTCGTTCGCGTCCGGATGGCTCCCGGTACCGGTCAGTTCAAGCTCAACGGTCGTACGTTGGAGGACTACTTCCCCAACAAGGTTCACCAGCAGCTGATCAAGGCTCCGCTGGTGCTCGTCGAGCGTCCTGAGTCTTTCGACATCATTGCACTGCTGCACGGTGGCGGCCCGTCCGGTCAGGCAGGCGCACTGCGTCTGGCTATCGCGCGCGCACTCATCGAGGTAACCCCTGATGATCGTCCGGCCCTCAAGCGTGCAGGCTTCCTGACGCGTGACGCCCGCGCGGTCGAGCGTAAGAAGTACGGCCTGAAGAAGGCCCGTAAGGCATCGCAGTACTCCAAGCGCTGATGCTTTGCCGAGGTTGACCCGACGGGTCTGCTTCGGCACCTGTTCACCACAAGAGCGGGCGTCCATCGTTACCGGACGCTCGCTCTTGTGTTTCTCGGAGAAATTCCCTTCTCGAGTTCCCTTCTCGAGGTTCACAGGATTCAGGAGTCGTTCTATGGGTCGGTTGTTCGGTACTGACGGTGTTCGTGGACTTGCCAATTCGGATCTGACTGCAGATCTTGCATTGAGATTGGCAGTTGCCGCGGCGAGCGTACTGACAGCCGACACCTCGGACGCACGTCCGACCGCCGTGATCGGCCGCGATCCTCGCGCCAGCGGTGAGATGCTTCAAGCCGCGGTGACCGCAGGATTGAGTTCCGCGGGTGTCGACGTGCTCGACGTGGGTGTTCTTCCGACTCCGGCAGTTGCATACTTGACGGCAAAGCTCGACGCCAGTCTCGGTGTCATGATCTCTGCATCGCATAATCCCATGCCGGACAACGGAATCAAGATTTTCGCAGCCGGTGGACACAAGCTGGATGATGCTGTCGAGGTGGCGATCGAGGATGCACTCGACGGCACTGCGCCGCCCGTCCTACCGACAGGTGCCGGGATCGGCCGCGTCCGTACGGTCGACGACGCCGCTCAGCTGTACCTTGCGCATCTGGCGAGCGCGGCGAGCGAGCCACTCGCTGGACTCACCGTTGTGGTCGACTGCGCCAACGGCGCTGCTTCCGCGCTCGCACCGGTTGCCTACGCGGCAGCGGGCGCTCGCGTCATCGCGATCAGCGCCGAGCCCGACGGCCTCAACATCAACGACGGCTGCGGATCGACGCACCTGGAGAATCTTCAGAAAGCCGTAGTCGATCACGGGGCGGACCTAGGCCTCGCGCACGACGGCGACGCCGACCGTTGCCTGGCCGTCGACGAGACCGGAGCGGTGGTCGACGGTGACGCGATCATGGCAGTTCTGGCGATCGCGATGAACGACGCCGGCGAGTTGGTCGAGAACACTCTCGTCGCGACTGTCATGAGCAATCTCGGTTTGCACATCGCGATGCGCGAGGCCGGTATCAACATCGTGACTGCTGCCGTAGGCGACCGCTACGTTTTGGAGGAACTGCGCGCGGGCGGATACAGCCTCGGCGGCGAGCAGTCAGGCCATGTCGTGTTGCCGGCGTTCGGCACCACGGGCGATGGGATTCTCACCGGCCTCCGGCTGCTCGGACGAATGGCTCGCACGGGTAAGTCGGCATCCGCACTGGCCGCAACGATGACAACCCTTCCGCAGGTTCTGATCAACGTGAAGGTCGGGGACAAGGCGACAGTCGCAGCATCGCCGTCGGTACTCGCAGCAGTCGCGGACGCAGAGCGCGTCCTCGGTGACGGGGGTCGCGTGCTCCTGCGCCCGTCCGGGACAGAGCAACTGGTCCGCGTCATGGTCGAGGCCACCGAACTTCCGC
The DNA here is from genome assembly GCF_001647205.1 of Rhodococcus sp. EPR-134. NCBI lineage: Bacteria > Bacillati > Actinomycetota > Actinomycetes > Mycobacteriales > Nocardiaceae > Rhodococcus > Rhodococcus sp. EPR-134. The sequence goes on along the minus strand of NZ_LVCT01000134.1, from coordinate 6,541 downwards.
TCGCGCAGAAGCTGGCCGACGAGTTGGCCGAGATCGTCGGTTCGGTTTAGCCCCTCATTACGCGTTCGCGTTTTGAGGGAACGTAATTGCGCCCTGCTGCGTCCAAGGAGTCAAAGGCCGCTCGACGTGCGAGTGGTTCCGCTGAAACTTGGGGGCGCTCGTGGATGTCGACCGCGCTGGAACAGATGAATTGGCACGCCATGCGGTGTCGGTGGCCCAGGCTCTGCGCGATTCTGCGGACCCGATCAGGCGTCTGCGATTCAGCGGTGCCGTTTCGGGCCGTGATTACGCCGAGCATGGAGCCGCGTTGGCATCGGCATTGGCGGTCCTGAATTCACGCTTGACGGGGCGTGCCGATCTTCTCGATACGTTGGCGCCTCGGCTTTCCTCTTCGGCTGAGGTGATCGCTGAGGTGGACGGTCAGGGTGCGCGGCGATTGCGAGACTCCAGCGGGTCGGTCTCATGAGACCGACGAGCGGTACCGCACAGGCAGTACCAAACAGCTACTATTGCGTCGAAGATATTCTTGCACTGCGTGATTCACGCGTGCGTCCCGACGAAATCCTGGATGCTGGTGCGAGGGGACTACAGTTCTTCGATCGATTTCACGACCTGGCCTCTCGGTTGGGCTTCGAAGAACGGATGCTTTCGTCCTACGAGGATGCGTATCGCGCAGAGGCCGGTATCGATTTCGAGGCACTAATGCGAGATGCGTCGGACATGGCCGCAGCGGTGGACGGTTCGGTCGCCGAGATCGCGATGCTGACGACCCTGGCGGAGAATCTTCCTGCAGTGTGGAATGTTTCCGGCGTGGGTGCGGTGGTAGATCAGGCCTTCGCGGCGCGGCGTGAAGCTCGGTCCGATGCGGATTCGGCGCCACTGTTGATCACGCTGGCCGACGAGTTCGCGCGGACGGTTCGAACGGCTTTGGCAGACAAGGCTTTCAAGGTGGCAAGCCTCGACCGGGCGACGATCGGCGGTCTGGGTGCGGGGGAGATCGACCAGCTGACTCACGTCGCTTCCACCGGTCGTGGTGCGGCGCCATGGCTGGACACGGTTTTTCGTTCGGCGTATCTCGATACTCGCGATGAATTCGACAGGGCGTGTGCGGAGTGCGCGAGCGCGGTTGATCATGCTTTTGACGCCGCGACCCAGTGGGTGACAGACGCGTTCACGTCAACCTTTCCGATCGCCGAGCCGAGTGCATCCGGTGTCGCCGCCGCTCCTGTCTCTTTCTCGATCGGCGGCAACACTTGGGGCTTCTCGATTGCGTCCGACGGTCGTGGGGTGAGTCTGGATGTTGCAGGTGCTGACGGGAACTCTGTGTCGGCCACCCTGGAGTTGAGCGAAAATGGTTGGCCGAGAATAGTGCTCGATGCCGATCCGGAGATGTCGCTGCACGAGGCGCGCCCGCAAGAAGCGTCCCAGCCTGCGACACTCCAGCCCGAAACTCCCGACCCTGAGATTCGCGAGCACGAGGTGCCGGTTGAATCCAACGCCGAGTTCTCGCCCGCGCCGGACCCGGAGCCGCCTTCCACAGTCCCCGACGAGTCGATCGTGGCTCCCGACGGAGAGACGGGCGCTGAGTTGGCCGGAGCTGGTCCGCTGTGAAGTCCGTTCACGCGCCGTTCGAAGCGATCCGTCGAACCCTCGATTCTCAACTCGACGACTTCCGTGAGCGCAGAGTGGCCGCAGCGAGCGCGGAATCGCACCAGGAGCCGCCGTCCGAAACGACATCCGCCGAGAATGACACGGATGGGCCGGTCAGGTCCGGCCCGTATCTGCGATCCGCGTCAGAGCCGACGCCGACGCCGCCGTGCTCGCCGCCGGAGTCGGTGGCGAGTACGGACTCCTACTTACGCAACAGCTGGCTGGCCCGCGCGTCGGAGTGAGGTTCGACCGGCAGCAACGGCGCCGTGTGCGGAATCTCGACGTCGGGATCAGCAAAATCCTTGTACTTCTTGTCGCCGGTCAGATGGAACAACAGGAAGCCCGTGAGCAGGCACCGTGTGGCGGCCTGCGTCTTGCGCTCCGATCCACCGAGGCCCAGGGCGCCGAGGAGTCGGCGGCCTTCGATCAGTCCGGCGTCTTGGGCGTCATTCACGGTACGTGCGATGACAGGACCGCCCCACTCCACGCTCAGCGGCCGGGCATTGCTGGTCAAGGAATCGACGTCGTCTTCGCCGGCGAGGATCAATCCGGGCGCTGTGATCTTCGACGCGTAGTTCTCCGCCTTGGGTGCTGTCGGGGCCGGGAACAGTGCGGCTACCGCACCGACATCCCCGCGCTGCGCTGCGGCCAGTACCGCAGCGCCCGCGCCCATGCCGTGACCGGCAAAGGCGACCCGATCGGGTTGGACGCTGATCTGTCCGGGGCCGAGTCGCACGCCGACGCAGATGTCGAGCGTCGCTCGAAGATCTGCAGCCAATCCGAGATGTGACGGGACCGGACCGCGTTCGCTGTCGGGCGCCGCTGCGACAATTCCCCAGGAAGCGAGGTGCTGGAGTGTCTGCTCGTACTTGTGGGACCCGACCATCCACCCGTGCGCGAAGGCAACGGCGGGGAGATTGAAACCGGTTTCCGGCGTGTACACGACACCCGGCTGTCCGGCCAGGGCGAGGTTGCCGCGGAGAACTCGGTGCGGGCCGCGCTTGGACAGCTCACGGGTCAGTGTCTTCAGTTTCGGTGCCACGGTTGAAGACGTTATCCGATGAGCCGCCTCGTGTATGCGGAGCGGACGCTGCAACCAGGTGCGGGAACCGCAAAATGCGCCCACCGCCGATGTCCAAGTACCCTGAGTCACCATGTGCGGAATCGTGGGATACGTCGGCCACCGCCCAGCTCTGGGCGTTGTGGTGGAGGCTTTGCGACGAATGGAGTATCGCGGGTACGACTCGTCGGGAATCGCGATTCTCGACGGAACCGGTGGGGTCGAGATCGAGCGTAAGGCCGGTAAGTTGGCCAACCTCGAGGCGGAGCTCGGCGAGTACGGTGCGGATCACTTCGTCGGTACGTCCGGTATGGGCCATACCCGTTGGGCGACGCATGGGCGTCCGACGGACCGCAATGCGCACCCGCATCGTGATGCCTCGGGCAAGCTGGCTGTCGTTCACAACGGAATCATCGAGAATTTTGCCCCGCTGCGTGCGGAGCTCGAGGCTGCAGGCGTCGAACTGCAGAGCGACACGGATTCCGAGGTCGCGGTTCACCTCGTCGCCCGGGCGTACGCCCAGGGGCCGACGGCAGGTGATTTCATCGAGAGTGCGCTGTCGGTGGTTCGTCGGTTGGAAGGTGCGTTCACGCTCGTCTTCACGCACGCTGATCATGCGGACACGATTGTCGCCGCGCGCCGCTCGACACCGCTCGTAGTCGGTGTCGGTGAGGGCGAGATGTTCCTCGGCTCCGACGTCGCTGCATTCATCGAGCACACACGCGATGCGGTTGAACTCGGACAGGATCAGGCAGTGGTGATCACTGCCGACAGCTACCGGATCTCCGACTTCGCGGGTAACGAGGCAGAAGGACGCCCGTTCCGCATCGACTGGGATCTCGCGGCCGCCGAAAAGGGTGGTCACGATTACTTCATGCTCAAGGAGATCGAAGAGCAGCCGACCGCTGTCGCCGACACGCTCCTCGGCCACTTCGAGAACGGGAAGATCGTCCTCGACGAGCAGCGGTTGTCCGATCAGGAACTGCGCGACGTCGACAAGGTGTTCGTTGTCGCTTGCGGTAGCGCTTACCACTCCGGTCTGTTGGCGAAGTACGCGATCGAGCATTGGACGCGTCTACCTGTCGAGGTCGAACTCGCCAGCGAATTCCGTTACCGCGACCCGGTTCTCGATCGCTCGACGCTTGTTGTCGCAATCTCGCAGTCGGGGGAAACGGCCGATACGCTCGAGGCTGTCAAGCACGCCAAGGACCAGAAGGCACGCGTCCTGGCGATCTGCAACACCAACGGTGCACAGATCCCGCGTGAAGCCGACGCAGTTCTCTACACGCGGGCAGGACCGGAAATCGCGGTCGCGTCCACCAAGGCGTTCCTGGCGCAGGTGACCGCGAACTACCTCGTCGGTTTGGCTTTGGCGCAGGCTCGCGGAACCAAGTATCCGGACGAGGTCGCCCGCGAGTACGCCGACCTCGAAGCGATGCCCGCATTGGTCAGCAAGGTGCTCGAGACGGCAGAACCGGTGCGCGCGTTGGCGCGCCAGTTCGCGCACGCGTCGACCGTGCTGTTCCTGGGGCGTCACGTCGGCTACCCGGTGGCGCTCGAGGGTGCGCTCAAGCTCAAGGAGCTTGCGTACATGCACGCCGAGGGCTTTGCCGCCGGTGAGCTCAAGCACGGCCCGATCGCCTTGATCGAGGAGGACCTTCCGGTCATCATCGTCATGCCGTCGCCGCAGGGCCGCGCTGTCCTGCACTCGAAGTTGGTGTCCAACATTCAGGAGATCAAGGCGCGCGGGGCGACGACTATCGTCATCGCTGAGGAAGGCGACACCGTCGCCGCGGCGCACGCGGATCACCTGATCGAGATTCCGGCGTCACCGACTCTGCTGCAGCCGTTGCTGTCCACGGTTCCGTTGCAGATCTTTGCGGCCGAGGTTGCCGCGGCGCGTGGCTATGACGTCGACAAGCCGCGTAACCTGGCGAAATCGGTTACGGTCGAGTAGCTTTCGCTAGAAAATCGGGCCCCGCAGTCGCAAGACTGTGGGGCCCGAGCGCGTTACGGCGTCTCGACGACGACGGTTCCGCGCATCTCGGGATGCGGTGTGCAGGTGTAGTCGTAGGTTCCGGGTTCGGTGAACGTGTAGGTGTAGGTTCCCGATTTCTTGAGCGGACTGCGGAGTTTGCCCTTGGCGTCCCCGAGGCCGTTGACGTCGTGGGCCATTCCGTTGTCGTCGAACACCCACGTGACCGTCTCGCCGACATTCACGGTGATGGACGCGGGGGAGTACGCCATCCCGGAGATGGTCACCACGGGTCCGCTGGCCGTCGTTTCCGGAGCCGGTGGTGTGGAGTCGGTGCCGGAACTGCACCCGACCAGACCGAGAGCGAGCACGAGACCCGCGATTGCCGGGCGAAGACGTGATTTCATGGTTTCGAGGGTAGCGACGGCAACTGAAGGGTTCCGACATGCGTGGGTACTACACAGCCGATCAGGTGCGAGCAGCTGAGGCGCCGCTGCTCGACAAGCTGCCCGACGGGGTGCTGATGCGTCGAGCGGCGTACGGTCTTGCGCGAGTAGTCGCGGACGAATTGCGTTCCCGTACAGGGTCGGTCGCGCATCGGTCGGTGACGCTTCTGGTCGGTACGGGCGACAACGGCGGTGATGCCCTGTGGGCCGGTGCGTTGCTCCGCAAACGAGGTGTGAGCGTGCGGGCCGTGTTGCTCGATCCGGCGCGCGCTCATCGGGCGGGCCTCGATGCTCTCTTGACGGCCGGCGGCCGAGTCGCCGCCGAAGTCGGGTCGCCGGATCTGGTGATCGACGGCATCGTCGGGATTTCCGGGCACGGCGGTCTACGGCCTGACGCGGCCGATCTCGTCGGCCAGGTGGATGCACCGATCGTGGCGGTCGATCTTCCGAGCGGCGTCGACGCGAACACCGGCGCAGTGGACGGCCCGTCGGTGACCGCTGATGTGACGGTCACATTCGGTGCGCTCAAGCCGGTACACGTACTCGCGGCTCCGCTGTGTGGTCGTGTCGAACTCGTGGACATCGGATTGAGCGTCGGCGAACCCGAATTCGGTTCGCTCGATCCGGCGGAGGTCGGTGCGCTGTGGCCGGTGCCCGGTCCGGAGGACGACAAGTATTCGCAGGGTGTGGTGGGCATCGTTGCGGGAAGTGAGCAGTATCCCGGCGCGGGCGTGCTCTGTACCGGTGCCGCGGTGACCGCGACCGCCGGCCTGGTCCGCTACGCCGGGCACGGCGCCACCGAGGTGCTCGCCCGGTTCCCGGAGGTGATTGCGAGTGAGACCTTCCAAGCCGCCGGGCGAGTTCAGGCGTGGGTGGTCGGCCCCGGTATGGGTACCGACGACGACGCCGCGCGACTTCTGGCGTCGGTGCTGGCTACTGATGTACCCGTTGTTGTCGATGCGGACGGACTTACCCTCCTCGCTCAGCGTCCCGAACTTGTCGCAGCCCGGACCGCGCCGACACTGTTGACGCCCCACGCCGGCGAGTTCGCTCGATTCACAACTCTTGGCGACGACAGGATCGCGGCCACGCGTGCTCTTGCCGCACGCCTCGGAGTCACGGTCCTGCTGAAGGGCCATACGACGGTGATCTCGGATCCCGGCGGTGAGGTGCTGGTCAACGACGCCGGCGGCTCCTGGGCATCGACGGCAGGTTCGGGTGACATCCTCTCCGGTGTGATCGGTGCGTTGCTGGCGGCGGGTCTGAGCCCTCTCGAAGCCGGGGCCGTCGGGGCGCGGGCTCACGCGTTGGCTGCGAACATCGCCGCTGCCGGCGGTCAGAGCGATGTCGCCGGAGCACCGATTTCGGCTTCACCCCTGCTGGGAGGTCTGCGGGAATCGGTGCGTGTGC
>NZ_LVCT01000133.1:0-7460 GCF_001647205.1 Rhodococcus sp. EPR-134 | reverse complement strand
GCACCGAAGGAGCCTGCGGAGGGGAAGGCGAGCCGACTCGACGACGCAGTAGGGCCGCAGACGGAGGCAGTCGTCGATCTGGACGCGATCGCGCACAACGTGCGTGTTCTGCGTGAATTTGCCGGGGATGCAGCGTTGATGGCGGTCATCAAGGCGGACGGATACAACCACGGCGCAGTTGCGGTGGCGCGGACGGCGCTCTCGGCGGGAGCCCGGGAACTCGGCGTCACCACCATCGCGGAGGCACTGGTCCTTCGCGAGGCAGGCATCACCGCTCCCGTTCTTGCCTGGCTGCACGGCGTCGACGCCGATTTCGCCTCGGCGATCCGATCGGACGTCGAGATCGGCGTGTCCTCCCCGCGACACCTGGCCGCTGTCGTCGACGCGGCACGGGTTCTGGGACAAAAGGCGATGGTGACGCTCAAGGTGGACACCGGTCTCAATCGCAACGGCGTATCGAGAACCGAGTGGCCGCAGATGCTCGACGACCTCGCCACTGCGCGGGACGAGGGCACGATCAGGCTGCGCGGAGTGTTCTCTCACCTCGCGCACTCGGACGAACCGCATCACGACGTCATCGACATGCAGAAGCAGCGTTTGATCGACGCGGTTGCCGACGTCCGCGCTCGCGGATTCGACCCCGAAGTCGTTCATCTTTCCAACTCCGCTGCTACAGTCACCCGTCCTGACCTGCGGTTTGACATGGTTCGGCCCGGAATCGCGATATATGGATTGTCTCCGGTGCCCGAACTCGGAGATTTCGGTTTACGACCGGCGATGACGCTGCGAGCGAAGGTGATTCTGGTGAAGAAGGTAGCCGCCGGAGAGGGCGTCTCCTACGGGCATCAGTGGGTCGCACCGCACGACACCACTCTTGCGCTGCTTCCCGTCGGCTACGCCGACGGTTTGTCTCGCTCACTGAGTGGCAAGTTCGAAGTGCAGTTGGGCGGTAAGCGTCGCCAGGCTGTCGGGCGAATCTGCATGGACCAGGTATTGGTGGACCTGGGTCCGGACGGTGACGGAGTTCGCGAAGGCGACACCGCGATCTTCTTCGGCAACGGCGATCACGGCGAACCCAACGCGCAGGCCTGGGCCGACGTACTCGACACCATTCACTACGAGGTCGTGACCGGGATACGTGGACGCACTGTGCGTACGTACATCGGGGGAGAGACGTCATGAAGACTGCAGGAAAGATGAGCATTCTCGGTGGCCTGCTCAGCGCCGTGGCGCTCGGCTCGATGGCCGGCGTGAACGCATTCAAGACCGCGACGCGTCCGGGCCGGGAAATCTACGCGGACGAGGATTTCGACCTCATGACGCGCGACCGCAAGAGCACGGTGCGCACCGAGGACGGTGTCGAGCTGGCAGTTCGCGAAGTGGGACCGGACGACGCTCCGCTGACGGTCGTTTTCGTGCACGGATACTGCCTGAGTGCGCTGTCCTGGCATTTCCAGCGCCGCCAGCTCGAAGAGCGATGGGGCAACAAGGTTCGCATGGTGTTCTACGACCAGCGCGGACACGGAGACTCGGGCATGCCGCGTTCGAAGAGTTGTACGGTTTCTCAGCTCGGCCGCGACCTCGCGACCGTCGTCGAGGCCAAGGTACCCAAGGGGCCGATAGTTCTCGTCGGTCACTCGATGGGCGGCATGACGGTACTCGCGCTCGCCGGTCAGCGACCCGAATGGTTCGAGGGCCGAGTCATCGGCGTGGGGCTGGTCGCGACGACGGCGGCAGGCCTGGCCGAGACCGGCCTGACCCGCAATCTGCAGAATCCGATCATCGACGGATTCCGGTTGGCAGTGCGCACCTCACCAGGAGTAGTTCAGCATGCCCGGGGCGCTGCGCGAGTATTGATCACGCCGATCCTGCGTGCGGCCTCGTACGGCACCGATGTCAGCCCACGGCTGCATGAACTCTCGGACGGCATGCTCGACCGCACCTCGGTTGTGACCATCGTCAATTTCCTGCGGACGTTGGAACTGCACGACGAGTCCGCTTCTCTCGAGGTCCTCGCGCACACACCGGCAGTCGTGATCTGCGGCGATCAAGACATGATGATTCCGTTCATCAGCTCCAAGCGTCTCGCTGCCGATCTCCCCGAGTCCGAACTCGTGCGAGTTCACGGGGCCGGCCATCTGGTGCAGCTCGAGTTCCCGGCGATCGTGACGGACGCAATCGACAAGTTGGTGCAGCGAGCGCAGGTAGAAGAGCGGTCCGATGTCGGCTGAGAACTCCACGGGACTTCCCGTGTCCGGACAGATCACGTTGGAAACGGCCGAGGATACCGAGGCTTTCGGCCGACGCTTGGCGGCGGGACTTGTTGCCGGCGACCTGGTGGTGCTGGACGGTCCACTCGGGGCAGGCAAGACCGCGTTGACGCGCGGAATCGGCGCCGGGCTCGGGGTGCAGGGCCGGGTGACGTCCCCGACGTTCGTCATCGCTCGTGAGCATCGTCCGGGCACCCGCCCTGGCGGCGGAGTTCCCGTCGGCATGATCCACGTCGACGCATACCGGCTGGGAGACAGCGGACCGCATGCGCTCGACGAACTCGATGCCCTCGACCTCGACACCGACCTCACCGATGCAGTGGTGGTGGTCGAATGGGGTGGTGACGTCGTGGAAAGGCTCGTCGAACGGCACCTGCGAGTGCAGCTTCATCGGGAACCCGAATCGGATGTGCGGACTGCGAGTTGGTCCTGGACGTCGTGAAAGGGAGTTTGGTGTCACAGACGTCGTGAAAGGGCGTTTCGTGTCACAGACGTCGTGACCCTCCCGGGCCGGAAGTAGTTCTTCACGTGCGGGTACCCTGAGAAATCGTGCTTGTTATCGCAATTGACACCTCCACTCCGGCAGTCACTGCCGGAGTCGTCTCCCTGTCGGCTTCGTCGCCGGACCCAGTGTCACCGGACGCAGAGTCACCGGACACAGTGGAGACGCTTGCCGTGCGTGTCACGGTCAATCCTCGTGCGCACGCCGAGGTCTTGACCCCTCACGTCCTCGAATGCCTCGCCGAGGCAGGGCTCACACCGGCCGACTTGAACGCCGTCGTCGTGGGTGTCGGGCCAGGGCCGTACACCGGACTGCGTGTCGGCATGGCGACGGGCGCTGCCTTCGGTGACGCACTCGGTGTTCCCGTGTACGGCGTGTGCAGCCTCGATGCGATCGCGGCTGCGGTACCGACCACACCGAGCCTGCTCGTCGTGACTGACGCGAGGCGTCGCGAGCTCTACTGGGCGCGCTATGACGGCGGAGTGCGCGTCGAAGGACCGGCTGTGAATTCCGCCGGCGACGTCGATCCTTCGCCTTCGACGCTGATTGCCGGATCCGCTTCGCACGTGGACTTCTTCGATCTACCCGTCGACCCGGCGGAGACACCTTCACCGGCCGGGTTGGTGACAGTCGCTGCTCGCGAGATCCTGTCCGGCTCGGTTCCGGCCCCGCTGGAGCCGCTGTACCTCCGACGCCCGGACGCGAAGACCCTTGCAGAACGTGGCAAGTGAGACAGAGCAGATGAAGTACAGCATCGAGCCGATGAACGTCGATGACACCGAACGGTGCGCGGAGTTGGAGCGCGCGTTGTTCGCAGGCGACGGACCCTGGAGCGCACAAGCGTTCGTCTCGGAACTTGCAGGCGCACATAATCATTACTTCGTTGCCCGGGAGCCTGACGGTCACGTCCTCGGCTACGCCGGAGTCGCATTGTTGGGGGCGTCGCCGAACATGGAGGCCGAGGTTCACACCATCGGTACAGATCCCTCGGCTCAGCGACTCGGAATCGGCGGCGCGTTGCTCGATGCGCTTCTGACTCTGGCGGATTCACGGCAGTGCCCGGTGTTCCTGGAAGTGCGCACCGACAACGAACCTGCCATCGCGCTGTACCGGCGCGAAGGATTCGAGATCGTCGGAACACGAAAGAAGTACTACCAGCCCAGTGGGGCAGATGCGTACACGATGAGACGGCCTGCCGTGCTCGGTGTCCGCGAAATTGAGGAGCAGCAAGCATGATCGTCATGGGTGTCGAAAGTTCTTGCGACGAAACAGGTGTCGGTATCGTCCGCTGGAACGGTGACGGAACCTGCGAGCTGTTGGCCGACGAGGTGGCATCGAGCGTGGATCAGCACGCCAGGTACGGGGGAGTGGTTCCCGAAGTGGCCTCGCGGGCTCACCTCGAGGCGATCGTGCCGACGATGCGCCGTGCCCTTGCTGCCGCCGGTATCGAGAAGCCCGACGCGCTGGCCGTCACCATCGGACCCGGACTGGCCGGCGCGCTGCTGGTCGGTGTAGCCGCAGCGAAAGCCTATGCGGCAGCATGGAACATCCCGTTCTATGCGGTCAATCATCTCGGCGGTCACGTCTCGGTGGACACTCTCGAGCACGGTCCGTTGCCCTCGTGCGTCGCATTGTTGGTCTCCGGCGGTCACACACACCTGCTTCACGTCGAAGATCTGGGCAAGCCCATTGTCGAACTGGGCACGACTGTCGACGACGCCGCCGGCGAGGCCTTCGACAAGGTGGCCAGACTGCTCGGACTCGGCTTTCCCGGTGGACCGGCACTCGATGCTGCTGCGCAAGAGGGAGATCCGAACGCAATCGCCTTCCCTCGCGGCATGACGGGGCCGCGCGATTCGCGGCACGACTTCTCGTTCTCGGGACTCAAGACGTCCGTCGCGCGCTATGTCGAATCGAAAGAGCGCGCAGGCGAGACCTTTTCGATCCCGGACATCGCTGCCTCGTTCCAGGAAGCGGTTGCAGACGTCCTGACGATGAAGGCAGTGCGTGCAGCCAAGGACGTCGGGGTCGACACGTTGGTTCTCGGCGGCGGCGCCACGGCCAATTCGCGCATCCGCTCACTCGCCGAGCAGCGCTGCGCCGAAGCAGGCATCACGTTGCGCATTCCGAAACCTCGACTGTGCACGGACAACGGCGTGATGATCGCATCGTTGGCCGCTCACCTGATCGGAAACGGCGCAGGCCCTTCGGAATTGAGTGTTGCGACGGACCCGGGGCTGTCGGTCTCCGTCAGCCAGCTGATGCACTGAAAATCGGCCGACTGAGAATCAGCCGACCGGGGCCGGTTCCCGATCCGGTGTGGTCGCGGGACCGTTTTCGGGCATCGAGGTATTCGGTTCACCGGGCTTCGTCGTCGGATCACCACCACCAGGGGTAGTGATTTCGGTTTCGGTGGAACCGGATCCAGGAGTCTCCGGCGTCGTCGGGTTCTCGCCGCCGCTCTCACCCGGGCCGAGACCGCCGCCGGGGTTTGCCTCGGTCGGATCGACCGGGGGCGTCGCCTCGGTGTCCGGCATCGTCGGCCACCACGCCGGTGGATCGGGCAGCGTGATTCCGGGAATGGTCGGCCAATTCGGAGTGGTCGTTGTCGTGGTCGGCGGCGTGGTTGTCGTCGAGGTGTCCGGGATCGGCGCAGGCGGAAGTGTGTACTGATGCGTTGTGTACGAGTGCGTGTCGTAAGGCTGCGAGTCGAACGGGGTGGTGGGATACCCGTACCGAGGATACGTGCTGCCGGCTACCGAAGGCAGAGGATCATGAGACGGAATGATCGTCGATCCGGTGCTCGGTGTCGCTTCGGGGCTCACCGTCGTCGTGGTCGACCCCGTTCCGACGGGCGAGACCGCGGTGTCGTCGGTCGGCACCAATTCCTTTGCGCCGTAACCGAGTACCAGTCCGCCGACCACGAGCGCACCGATCAACGCTCCCGATACCTTGGCGGTGGATCCGGAGCGCTGGTCACTTCCGGAGCCCAGCAGCGGGAAACGAATTGCGGTGATCGAATCTGCCAGGAGTGCAGCACCTTTGGTTGCCGCAGTCTCGGGCTCGACGATCTCGACCATGGGGACGTCGACGGCAGCGGCGACGGCGGACCGCACGGCCGGAATATGTGCGCCACCGCCGATGAGTACAACGGCACCGACGGGCCGCGGTGAGCCCTTCACGACTTCACGGATGAAGGTGACGGCGCGCTCGATATCCGGGGCGATGATGGCCTCGAACTCGTCGCGCGTGATCGCCATCGCGTCGATCGGAAGGTCGACGGTCACCTTGGTGGACGTGGACAGTTGCTCTTTGGCGACATGGCACCGGGCGGCAAGAAGTTCCGCGTCGGTGTACCGGCGCAAGTGCCCTGGCGCCTTCTCCGTCACGAAGTCGACCAATGCCCGGTCGATTCCGGCCCCTGCGAGGGCGTCGATACGGTCGGAGTGCAGAACTTCACCGGTGTGGTCGACGACGGACACCGTCAGACCTTGATCACCGACGTCCACCTGAGCTGTCGTGTCGTACCGCTCGGTTTTCCCTGTCTCGGCGAGATACGCGTGTACGGCGGCAGGCTCGGGGATTGCACGGACCTGCTTCGGCGAGCGCGAAAGAGATGACCTGATGCTCGCGAGTTGATCGTCCGTGCGATAGCTGACACCGATCGAGCGCGGCGCTTCAGATCCGTCCGTTACCTGCGTCGTCATCAGCTTGATGGATGCTCTGACAAGGTCACCGACGTTGGAATTGGCCTGATCCGCCGAGACGAAGCGAGTCTCGGCAGGCACGGCGCCTGGCGCGTTTGTGCTGGTATCGGTGTCGACGAGTGCTGAATAGACACCGGAAGATCCAGTGGAAATTCCCAGTGAACAACTCATCGCACACCTCCTCACAGTCAATACCGGTCAATGTTCAATCGACCGCCGTTATATGAACGTTACAGAAGGTTCGTGAGGATTGCTCAGTGCTTTTCGTCTCCGTGACGTCCTTTTCGGACCGAAAGGGTGGTTTTACCTGCGAAATTGTCGATCATTGATTCATGCGGAAAAAAGGCGATTCTCCCCACATCGACCGGGAACGACGACGCGCGCTGATCCGTGGTGCAGTGCTTCGACCCACGCTGACGGTGATCGCCTTCGGATGCGCGTATTTCTTTCTGCCGTGGATCGATGTACATACCGCCAGTGCAATCTTCCTCTTGATCGGTGGAGGCGCCGCGGTACTTGCCGTGACCACCTGGCAGGTGTGGCGAATTCTGCGTTCCGATGTGCCATCTCTGCAGGCGGTCGAAGCTGTGGCGGTGGTGATGCCGACGTACTTGTTGTTGGTGTCCATCACCTATTTTTCGGTCGAGCATGCAAGCCCTGGCAGTTTCACCGAACCGCTGTCGCGTATGGCGGCGCTGTACTTTTCGTTGTCCGTCTTCTCGACAGTCGGATTCGGTGACATCGCCGCGCAGACGGACCTTGCCCGGGGGCTCGTGAGCCTTCAGATCGTCTGCAATCTGGTGTTGATCGGATTCGGCGTTCGATTCGTCGTTGCCGCAGTGTCGTGGGCGAAAGCGCACCGCTCGCCTTCGAGCGGACCTGAAATCACCTAGGACACTGCGGCAATCGGAGTCATCGTCCGGTGTGGACCAACAATTCGACGTTCTGGTCGACGCCGGTACCCGTCAGCTTCGGGTCGCG
>NZ_LVCT01000132.1:0-5788 GCF_001647205.1 Rhodococcus sp. EPR-134 | reverse complement strand
CAAGCAACGACACCGTTCCGTCATGGTTGTCCGCGATCTCGATGATGCGTCCGAGTTGCGGGTAGTCGATGTGCGAGGCGGTGTTGATCTCCCAGAAGCCCTGCTCGGGGGTCGCGCCGGGCCACGGGGTGATCTTGTTCTCGTGGGTGTGTCCGTTGACCCAGGCAAGTACGTTCGGGAAACGATGCAGCAAGTCGAGAAGCTGTGAACCGCGCAGGCGTGGCTCGAGGACGTTCTCGGGGTCGGGAATGAGATTGTCCATCGTGTCGCTCGTGTGGTGACTGAACAGCACGAAATACGTGTCACCTCGCGACTCGGTGACGCGAGAGCCCGCGGCGTCGTAGTAGGTGCTGCTGCCGGCGCGCAGGGTGTTCTCGATCCACTGGAACTGAGCGGCGCCCAGCGAACCGTCGACGAGGCCCGCGCGGTTGGTGGAGTCCATGCTGATGCCGACGACGCCCGGTGCGATCTCGAACGAGTAGTAACCGATACCGGTGTCGCCGGCGTCGGGGGCGAAACCGTGTCCGACGGGGCCGGGACCGGTGTGCGCGGGATCAAGATGTGCGGCGATGAACTGTCGCGGTGTGAACGGCGCGCGCGACGGGTCGGGGGTGACCTGGCGCGGCGGCGTCGTGAAGGCGGACAGGATTCCGGGTATCGCACTGGGATCGAACTTGGTGGCGACGTCGATCTGCTTGGCCTGCTCCGGTGAACCAGGCACCTCGAACTTGAGAGATCCCGTGTACATCGCTTCGAGCGGCGGGATGCCGCTGGGCACCGTGCCGGACACCGAATCGTCGTGGTTGCCGAACACGCAGTACCAAGGGGTGTTCAGGCCGGGGCTCGACACGGGCGTGAAAGCGGCACCGAAGAAATCGGGGATCTCCGGGAATCCGGCCTTCTTGTACATGTCGAGCATCGGCGACTCGGGGTTCCAGTAGAGATCGGCACCCGAGTTCTGTACACCCTCGTAGCGGTCCTTGGCACCGGTGTTGGCGACGACGGTTCCGCCGTTGAGTGAGGTGAGGAACCAGTCGAGTTCGGCGAATTCCTTGTTGTCCGTGTTGTCGCCGGTGGTGACGACGGCATCGAAGGGTCGCGACGTGTGCGGGCCACTGCCGATCGAATTGACCCGGCGGACAAGTGAAATCAGCCCGTGCGCCGTCAGGGTCTCCTGGGGGCGGAACGCCGAGCCGGTGATCTGGTGGACGTACTCGAATCGCATGGGGGACTGGGCGTCGACGATGTGGACGTCGGTCAGCTGCACGAGTGAGGCGAGCGCGGTGCGTCGGTCCTCGCGTCCCGACTTCGGCTCGGCCAACTCGCTGCGCACGATGTTCGCCCAACCGGGTCCGGCGGTGAGCTTGGTGTAGCCGCTGCTGCTGACGGGGGTGGACACGGACTCGAGAGTGGTGCCAGGACCTGACGTCGGAATGGTCGACGCGCCTGCATATTGCAGGCCCCACGGCTTGCCAAGGCTGACCGCGCCGACGGCGCCGAGTCCGGCGAAGGTCAGAAAACTACGGCGATTGATGTTCGTCACGAAGTGAACAATAGGTGAACGTGGTGGACGGCTGTCCTGTTTCGCTCTGGACGAAGAGAAAAATGCGCCCAGTCCTTGAGGGTTGGCACTCTCACGTATAGAGTGCCAATTGGCGCTGATCGAGTTCCGGCACCCGCGACGACGGGACTGCAGTGACGCGCCGTAAACGGCATACCCAAACAGCTGTCCGAGGATCGCCTCGGACGCACATACCCCAAAGTGGAGGGCTCATCGTGGCGAGCGTCAACATCAAGCCGCTCGAGGACAAGATCCTCGTCCAGGCCAACGAGGCTGAAACGACGACGGCTTCCGGCCTGGTCATTCCTGACACAGCCAAGGAAAAGCCCCAGGAGGGCACCGTCGTTGCAGTCGGCGAAGGCCGCGTCAACGAGCAGGGCAACCGCATCCCGGTCGACGTCAAGGAGGGTGACACGGTCATCTACTCCAAGTACGGCGGAACCGAGATCAAGTACGCCGGCCAGGAATACCTGATCCTGTCGGCACGCGACGTGCTGGCTGTCGTCTCCAAGTAAGACACACGTGATCCGCCCCGGAGTCCACACAGGATCCCGGGGCGGAATGCGTTCACGCCCCGAAGATTCAGGAGCTGACAGAACAGATGTCCAAGCAAATTGCGTTCAACGAGACCGCACGCCGCGCTCTCGAAGCCGGAGTCGACAAGCTTGCCGACGCCGTCAAGGTGACCTTGGGCCCGCGTGGACGCCACGTCGTGCTCGCCAAGGCATTCGGCGGCCCCACCGTCACCAACGACGGTGTGAGCATCGCCCGTGAGATCGAGCTCGAAGATCCCTTCGAGAACCTCGGCGCACAGCTCGTCAAGGGCGTCGCCACCAAGACCAACGATGTTGCCGGCGACGGCACCACCACCGCGACCGTTCTGGCCCAGGCCATCGTCCGCGGCGGACTCAAGAACATCGCAGCGGGCGCGAACCCGATGGCTCTCGGCGTCGGCATCAACGCCGCAGCCGACAAGGTCGTCGAGGAACTGCTCGCCGCAGCCACCCCCGTCGAGGGCGAGAAGTCGATCGCTCAGGTCGCCACCGTCTCCTCACGTGACGAAGAGATCGGCAAGCTCGTCGGCGAGGCACTCACCCGTGTCGGAACCGACGGCGTCGTGACGGTCGAGGAATCCTCCACCGTTGCAACCGAACTCGTTGTCACCGAAGGTGTTCAGTTCGACAAGGGCTACCTCTCGCCCTACTTCGTCACCGACATCGATGCGCAGAAGGCCGTCTACGAAGACGCGCTGATCCTGCTCCTCCGCGAGAAGATCAGCTCACTTCCCGACTTCCTTCCGCTGCTCGAGAAGGTTGCCGAATCCGGCAAGCCGCTCTTGATCATCGCCGAGGACGTCGAGGGTGAAGTTCTCTCCACCCTCGTGGTCAACTCCATCCGCAAGACCATCAAGGCCGTCGCCGTCAAGGCGCCGTTCTTCGGTGATCGTCGCAAGGCATTCCTCGACGACCTCGCAGTCGTCACGGCAGGCACCGTCATCAACACCGACGTCGGCCTCTCGCTCAAGGAAGCCGGCCTCGAGCTGCTCGGCAGCGCTCGCCGCGTTGTCGTCACCAAGGACGAGACGGTCATCGTCGACGGTGCAGGCACCGCTGACGACATCGCGACCCGCGTTGCGCAGCTGCGTCGCGAGATCGAGAACACCGATTCGGATTGGGACCGCGAGAAGCTCGAAGAGCTTCTTGCGAAGCTGTCCGGCGGCGTGGCCGTCATCAAGGTCGGCGCAGCCACCGAAACCGATCTGAAGGAACGCAAGTTCCGCGTCGAGGATGCGGTCAACGCAGCCAAGGCAGCAGTTTCCGAGGGCATCGTCCCCGGTGGCGGATCGGCTCTCGTTCAAGCCGGTACGGCTCTGATCGGGAACCTCGGCTTGACGGGTGACGAGGCCACCGGCGTTGCCGTGGTCCGCGAAGCCCTCAACGCCCCGTTGTTCTGGATCTCCAGCAACGCAGGCATCGACGGTTCCGTCGTTGTCAGCAAGGTCGCCGAGATGACCAAGGGCGAAGGCTTCAACGCTGCCACCCTCACCTACGGCAACCTGCTTGCCGACGGCGTCGTCGACCCGGTCAAGGTCACTCGCTCGGCAGTGGTCAACGCCGCTTCCGTCGCGCGCATGATCCTCACGACCGAGAGCGCCGTCGTCGAGAAGCCGACCGAGGAAGTTGCCGACACCGGACACGGTCACAGCCACTGACTCGCTGCTCGTAGTTTCCACAAAGAAGAGATCCCCCACCGGATTCCGGTGGGGGATCTTTTTTCGTCTGGCGATCAGATGAGCGGGATCGTTGCGAACGGCTCGCTCGTCGGCTGCTGCGATCCGCCGGGCGGTTCGACAGTGAACGCCAACTTCGTATTCGGACCGATGCCGTCGAGCACCACCTGAGTAGTGGGTTTGACGTCGCCCGGAGCCATCGTCCCCATCGGGATCATCGTGGTGTCGTCGGTGTCGCCCGGCACCAGCCACATCTGGTAGACGGTATCCGGACTCGGGGGAGTCACATCGTTCATCACGAGGACTGCGGCGTCTTCGGAGGGCGAGAACAGCGTCGTGGCACTACCGCCGCCCGGGATGTCACGCGTCGTGGCATGAACGTCGGGTGCTGCCATGATTTCGGACGCGGCGTTCTGCGGCGGCGTGTCGTCGGACAGCGTGCGTCCGATTCCGATGCCGCCGACCAGGATTGCGACTGCGGCGGCCGCCGCAAGAGCCATGGTCCACGGGCGTCGACGGTTACGACGCTCGGCCAGCGAAACCGGGGCGTTGGGAGCCGCGGTCTGTTCTGCGATCGAGGCGAGGACGCTTCTGCGCAGCGACGGCGGGGGCTCGACGGCGTCGACGACGGTCATCGCGGCCATGGTTTCGGCGGTGAGCCGGACCTGGGCGTCGAATTCGGCGTGGGTCGCGGAGTCCGAAGCGGCGAGTCGCCTGTCGACCTCACGGCGCTCGTCTAGGTCCAACGCATCGATCGCGTAGGCGTACGCATAGTCGATCAGCTCTTCGTCCATCTCACATCACCCCCAAACATCCACGTAGGCGCAGTAGTCCGTCGCGAATTCGCGACTTGATCGTGGGAATCGCCACGCCGAGATCTTCGGCCACCTCGCGGTACGTTCGGCCGCCGTAATAGGCGAGAGTCACCGATTGGCGCTGAGTGTCCGTCAGCGTTTCGAGACAGTCGGTGACAGCACGATGCTCGTCTCTTCGTGTCACTTCGTCGCTGACGACGTCGAATTCGGGAGTGGCATTGGTGGTGTCGTAGAGAGCCTGTCGATCCGAACTCGACTGTTCGGAGCGCACGCGATCCACTGCGCGCCGGTGGGCAAGTGTCAGGAGCCAGGAGAGCGCGGACCCCTTGGCGGGGTCGAAGCTGTCGGCTGATTTCCAGGCTTGGAGGTAGACCTCTTGGACCGCTTCCTCGGAGAAACCTGGATCACGGAGTACACGAAGAACCATGCCGTACACACGGGAGCTGGTTCGGTCGTAGAACTCGGCGAAGGCGCTCTGGTCGCCACCGGCGACGTTCGCGAGGATCACTGCCAGCTCGCGTGATTCCGCGATTCGCGCGGTGCGGGCCGCAGAATTGTCCGTCGGGCATGCGTCGGCCGCATCCGACGCATGGTCTGGCTCGCTCACGAAGAGTTGTCTCGCTTCATCGCGTACAACCGTAGCGTGCATGTCCGGTTCTTTTCTCTTGGCCCGCCGTTGGCCGCTGTGCGCCTTTATTAACCGCGGGGGGTTGATAAAGGCGCACAGCAGGTGGGGACTACTGCGGCATCAGCACCGAATCGATGAGGTAGACGGTGGCGTTTGCGGTCTTGACTCCACCGCAGACGACAGTTGCGTCGTTGACCTTGATGTTGTCACCGGATCCGGTGACGGTAACCGTTCCGCCCTCGGCGGTGGGGTGAGTTCCGTCGATCGCGTCAGGGGCGATCTGGCCGGGAACCACGTGGTAGGTGAGGATCTTGGTCAGCGTGGCGCTGTCCGTCTTGAGGCTGTCGATCGTGGCGGGGTCGATCTTGGCGAATGCCGAGTCGATCGGTGCGAAGACGGTGAACTCGCCACCGTTGAGAGTGTCGACCAGGTTGACGTCCGGGTTGAGCTGGCCGGAGACCGCCGCGGTCAAGGTGGTGAGCAACGGATTGTTGGACGCCGCTGTGGCAACCGGATCCTGGGCCATTCCGCTGACCGATCCGGCGCCGCTCGGC
>NZ_LVCT01000131.1:0-17740 GCF_001647205.1 Rhodococcus sp. EPR-134 | reverse complement strand
AAGACGTCATGGCGGCGCTGGACGTGTCGGTCGACGAATCGTTGTCGTCCGAGGAGCAACCGACCACGCCGAAGACGGCGAAAGAGGCTGCTGCGGTGACTGCCAGAACTCGAGTAGAGGTGTTCATGGGTCTGCCTTCCTGAAGGGATGTGCTGAGGTGCACTGTCAGAAGGCATTCGGAGGCGGGCGTCGGTCGGATGGGTCGTGTCGGAAATTCTTTTCGACAGTGTCCCGTCCACACGCATTTTCGACAGTGTCCCGTCCACACGCATTTTCGACGGTGTCCCGTCCACACGCAAAAGCCCCCGAAAACTCTCGGGGGCCTAGTGCGCTCTACCTACGTGTATCAGGAAGCTATGCGGGTGGTGCGACGGTGGCGCGCGTGTAGTTCACGTTCGGTTTCCGACATTCCTCCCCAGATGCCGTACGGCTCGGCGACGGTCAGCGCGTGGCTGCGGCACTGCATCAGGACCGGGCACTGACGGCACATCTCTTTTGCGCGGGTTTCGCGCTGGGCACGTGCTCTACCGCGTTCGCCATCGGGATGGAAGAACATGGAGGAGTCGACTCCGCGGCACAGACCGTGCATCTGCCAGTCCCAGATGTCTGCGTTGGGGCCTGGAAGGTGATTCGGTGCAGGCATGTTGACTCCTTACTGCAAGCTCGCGTTGATCAACGAGCGGACCAAGTTGCCCGGAGGTTATCCGGGCCTTCTGAATCGTTCACGCTTGCTAACCGTAAGGGTGCTGAGTAAATCGCGTCAATAGGCTCGTTCAGTGGCGATCGGCATATATCGAAATGCGAGAGTTAACGAAGTATATATTTACATTTCGGGCCCCTCGTGCGTTGTTCTGCGCCGATGTCGAAATTGGGTCGATCGAGGTGGCGGCCGGCAAGCCCGGCTGCTCGAGATGCGAAACCTACAGATCAGGGATATGTTCGAGGCTGATCGCCCGGCGAAATCACTCGGTCATTCGGCTCGGTTTGCGTCATTTGTCCGATATTGCGTGGGCGGGGTTGCAATCCATTTCGGGACTTAGTGCCCAAGTTTCAACTAGGACATCCGTCCAATAAGTAATGCGCAGTTAACGTCACGGATATATGCCCGTTAAATATCATTACGAGTACATTTGGCAAATCTCAGTTGAATATCTGATTAACTCCGACAAACTTGCCTTTTCGTGTTTCGTGCGACTTTTGGCATCGTTGGTGTGACGCCGGTCGTGCGAATGTCTGCTCGTGCTGCTGCGATGATCAACCTGTGTCGACACCTGCGCGCCCTCAATCACCTGTGCCCAACGAAACAACTGCACTTCCAGGGTCCCTCGAGTCTGCCGCGTTCGGTGCGGATCCGGATCTCGACCGCCTCCCGGCGCCTTGCTCTGCCCGAGATTGGTGGACAACGGCAGTAGTGCTGGGTGGTCAGGGCCACTACGCAAGAGCGCGGGCTGCATTGGATGTCCTCGATCGGCTCACGGCCGGGTTCTCGACGCACTCGGATCGAGTTCTTGCCTCTCTGTCTGCCAGCACGAGGGCGTCGTTTCTTCGCCAGAGCGGACGCCATGCACTCGCGTCCACGTGGGACGGGCGCGCACTGGCGATCGTCGGCGGCCTGCCAGGTGATCCAGAGGCTGCCTGTGACGCTCTGACCGGTCTGGCCGCAGACGCCCTCGGCTGTGGCAGGCTCCCGCTCGGCTGGCGCCTGCTGGCGCAATGTCGGGCGCGTCTGGATGCCGAGGGCGGGCTGTGGCGGCAGGAAATTCGGATCGAATGGGTCTCCGCAGAATTGGCGTTGGCGGGAGGCGACTTCGCTCGTGCCCGCAGACACGCAGAACGCGCCGTCGAATTGTCAGCGGAATCGGAGTCTGTGCGGCACCGCGTGAAGTCGGATCTGCTGCGTAGCGCCGCGCTGACCGGAACAGACGCGAGCGCAGCCGTGAAGATGGCAGCAGATGTGTTCGCGCGGTGCCGGCAATACGGCCTGCTGCCCCTGGCCTGGGCGTCGTCTCTGTTGATCGAAGGTGTCAGCGGTGAGAGAACCTCACCGAGTGCCCGGGAGATCGGCGATCTGATTGCGATGCGTGGTGGATCACTCCTACCTTTGTCGTAACCACTCCACCGAAGTCTCCGGAGAACATTCCAGAAGGAGCTGTATCGATATCGCGACTGCTGGGCAGGTATGCGGAGACCAGTCGGTCCGGATGGTTACTCTTAGAGGGTTCCGCTGAGAGCGGGAGCACACCCGCTCGGGAGGTGCCACTGTAACGCCAGGATTTTCGCTGACGATGACAAATACGAGCGATGAGTTGGACACCGCGGTCGCCGCTGCTGCGCAGGGCGACCGTACAGCTCTAGCTTTGGTTCTGGAGAACATCCGACCGATGGTGGTGCGCTACTGCCGCGGTCGAGTGGGTGCGGCCGAGAGAGGACACCTGTCCGCTGACGACGTCGCACAGGAAGTCTGTCTGGCCGTGATGACCGCGCTGCCGCGTTATCAGGACCAGGGACGCCCGTTCATGGCCTTTGTGTACGGAATTGCCGCGCACAAGGTTGCGGACGCACATCGAAGCTCCGCCCGTAACAAGTCGGAGCCCGTTTCCGAAGTACCGGATGTAATAGCACTGGATGATGGTCCCGAACAGCGAGCTCTCGATTCGGAGTCCAGCAGACAGATGCACGAACTTCTCGGCACACTTCCGGAGAAGCATCGAGAAATCTTGATACTTCGCCTGGTGGTCGGGATGTCGGCCGAGGAAACGGCCGTCGCCGTCGGTAGTACCGCCGGAGCTGTACGAGTCGCTCAGCACAGAGCGATCGCGAAACTGAAAAAAGAAGTGACGAAAGCAGGTGAGAGCTTTGGCTAGAGACGAGGGGCATGACGCTTCGAATCTCGGTGATCTCGCCGACGACGGTACGCCAGTGGATTTGGCTGCGGTTCGGCGTGACGATGCGCTGATCGAATCCATTTCGAATGGTGGGCCGGTAGCAACCGATAGCACCGAACAGTACGAACTTGCGTTGATCCTCTCGCAATGGCGTGACGATGTCGTTGCGACTCCGATGCCCGAGGGTCCGTTGTTGGACGATGTCATCGCTGCAATCACAGCGACGCCGTCCGGCTTCTCCGATCGTCAGCGTTCACGTTCCCGTTCTCGATTGCGTGTGGTTCGTCCGATCGCCGCCGCTGCAGCTGTTGCAGCAGTGGTCTTCGGTGGCGCGACGGCGATGGCGTACGACGCCCAGCCCGGCGATGCCCTGTGGGGTGTCAAGCAGGTCGTCTTCGCCGACGAGGCCAACTCGACAGTTGCGAAGATCGACACGACTTCCGAGCTGGAAAAGGCCGAGCGGCTGTTGGCTGCCGGAGACATTCCTGCGGCAAAGATGGTGCTGGACAACGCAGCTCACCGTGCCGATGCGGTCAAGGACTCGCAGGACAAGACCGACCTCGTCGAGCGTTGGGGCAAGTTGATGACGCAGGTCCAGGAGACCACGTCACCCGTAGCGCCGCCGCCGACGAGTGGTCAGCCGGCCGGCCCGACCACTTCGATCACGGCAATTCCGGGCTCCTCGGTCAAACCGCTCAATCCTCAGGGACCTGGCGAACCGACAAGTTCGACCAAACCAGATCCGGGAGTGCAGCTGCAGTTGCCGCCGACGTCGGCTTCCTCGACGCCTCCGACCTCGTTGCCGACGACAACCACGACGACAACGACCACCACCACGACGACGACGTCTCTGGCGCCTGCCTCGTCGCCGTCCGGTGATTTCTCGTCACCGCCGCCCTGAGACCCGCTCTGATCGGCATCGTTCCGATCTGAATTCATACGAAAGTGGCCGACAAGCAATTGCTTGTCGGCCACTTTCGTATGAGCTTGGGTGAGGTTTCGCTCAGCTGTCGAAACCGTCGCCGTGCATCGCCTCGTTCATCGACGCGTCGGCGTATCCACGGCAGTAGTCCCACGTGACATATGCCTCAGGCATCGGGTCGTAGGCAGGCTCGTGAGGGCGGACGGTTCCGTCCACGAGCAGCTGCAGCAGGTTTGCGCGCAGCATGTCCCAGTCGTGGTAGTGATCCTGTTGGCAGTCCTCGCAGCAGACTACGAGACCGCGGATACCGCGGTGAGCGAGGAGTGCCTCGTATACAGCGAGGTCAGCGAGATCCTCCTCGACCGCTTGGCGTTCGTGGGGGTCGAGTGGTTGGCCCGGCTCGATGGCATCGAGAGCCGCGGAGGGGTCAGCTGGGTCGCCGGCGAAGGGATCTGGCGGCAGACCGGGGGGCAGTTGATCACGCACAGCACCACGGTACGCAGGTCAGGGGGGTCAGCGCCACTTGTTACGCGTACACGCAGCGTGGGTGGGATGGTTCGGACCTTTGAGTGAGCCGATACCATGGTGTGCAACGCCGGGAAAAGGTGCCAGGAATTTCTTTCCGTGCAGGCGCCTTCTATCCGATATCCAGCTTTCGTAATCCGTTTCGAGGCGGCTGCTACAGCGGTCGCCCTGGGCGAATCTAGGTCCATGGAGGGTCCTGACCGCATGAGTAGTTCTGCAGGACATGTACACACCGGAGGAGACGACCCCAACAAGGTCGCGATGCTGGGACTGACATACGACGACGTGCTGCTGTTGCCTGCTGCGTCCGACGTCATCCCGAGCCAGGTCGACACGTCCAGTCAACTGACCCGCGACATCCGTCTGCGGATTCCGTTGGTCAGTTCTGCGATGGACACCGTCACCGAGTCGCGCATGGCAATTGCGATGGCACGCGCCGGCGGCATGGGTGTTCTGCACCGCAACTCGTCGGTTGAGGTCCAGGCAGGACAGGTCGAGACGGTCAAGCGTTCCGAGGCCGGCATGGTGACCGATCCCGTCACGTGTAAGCCGACCGACACGATGGGTGAGGTCGATGCGAAGTGCGCTCGTTTCCGCATCTCGGGTCTGCCTGTCACCGACGACGCCGGCCAGCTGGTTGGCATCGTCACCAACCGGGACATGCGTTTCGAGGTCGACCAGAACCGCCCGGTCGCGGAGATCATGACCAAGATGCCCCTGATCACCGCTCAGGAAGGCGTCACCGCTGACGTGGCACTGGGTCTTCTTCGTCGGCACAAGATCGAGAAGCTGCCGATCGTCGACGGCAACGGCAAGCTCACCGGTCTGATCACGGTCAAGGACTTCGTCAAGACCGAGCAGCATCCCGACGCCACCAAGGACCGTGACGGTCGACTGCTCGTCGGCGCTGCAGTCGGTGCCGGCGATGACGCCTTCCAGCGCGCGATGGCGCTCACCGATGCCGGTGTGGACGTACTCGTGGTGGACAGTGCGCACGGGCATTCGTCCAACGTTCTCGACATGATCGCCAAGCTCAAGCGTGAACTGGGCGAGCGGGTTCAGATCATCGGTGGCAACGTCGCTACGCGCGCGGGTGCTCTGGCACTGGTCGAAGCCGGCGTCGATGCCGTGAAGGTCGGAGTCGGCCCTGGTTCCATCTGCACCACCCGCGTCATCGCCGGTGTCGGTGCCCCTCAGGTCACGGCCATCCTGGAAGCGGTTGCCGCGTGCAAGCCTCTCGGTGTGCCCGTCATCGCTGACGGTGGACTCCAGTTCTCCGGTGACATCGCGAAGGCTCTTGCCGCAGGTGCGTCGACGGCCATGCTGGGTTCACTCCTGGCCGGTACCGCTGAATCGCCCGGCGAACTGATTCTGGTCGGCGGCAAGCAGTTCAAGAGCTACCGCGGAATGGGTTCGCTCGGCGCGATGCAGTCGCGTGGCGAGGCCAAGTCGTACTCCAAGGATCGGTACTTCCAGGACGACGTGCTTTCCGAGGACAAGTTGGTTCCGGAAGGCATCGAAGGACGTGTCCCGTTCCGTGGCCCGCTCTCGCAGGTGACGCACCAGCTCACCGGTGGTCTGCGCGCTGCCATGGGATACACGGGGTCGGCGACGATCGAGCACCTGCAGAACGCTCAGTTCGTCCAGATCACGGCGGCCGGTTTGAAGGAAAGCCATCCGCACGACATCACGATGACTGTCGAAGCACCCAACTACACCGCTCGTTAGCAACCAGTACACGAGAAAGGGGCGCGCGTGCGCGACCTCGTTGAGATCGGCATGGGTCGAACGGCCCGACGTACCTACGAGTTGGACGATGTGAACATCGTTCCCTCCCGGCGAACTCGTTCGTCGAAGGAGGTGTCGACTGCTTGGCAGCTCGACGCTTACAGGTTCGACATTCCTGTCCTCGCACATCCCACCGACGCGTTGGTCTCGCCGACTTTCGCGATCGAGTTGGGTAAGCGCGGCGGCCTCGGTGTCATCAACGGTGAAGGCCTGTGGGGCCGTCACCCCGATGTCGAGGAGAAGCTCCGGCGTCTCGTCGAGATCGCCGAGAAGGACGGTGGCGTCGACGCGGCCATCCGCTACCTGCAGGAGCTGCATGCGGCTCCGCTGCAGGCCGGTCTTCTGGCAGCTGCGGTGGCGCAGGTCCGTGATTCGGGGGTCACCACTGCCGTTCGCGTCAGTCCGCAGAATGCGCGCGCACTGACGCCGGAGCTGATCAAGGCGGGCATCGACCTCCTGGTCGTCCACGGCACGATCATCTCGGCCGAGCACGTCGTGCACACCGAGCAGGAACCGCTCAACCTCAAGACGTTCATCTCGGAACTCGACGTTCCGGTTGTCGCGGGTGGGGTCAGTGACCACCGCACCGCGCTGCACCTGATGCGTACCGGCGCTGCCGGTGTCATCGTCGGGTACGGGTCTACCGAGGGCGCAACCACCACCGGTGAGGTCCTGGGCATCGGCGTTCCGATGGCCACGGCCATTGCCGATGCTGCAGCAGCCAGGCGCGACTACCTCGACGAGACGGGTGGACGCTACGTCCACGTCATCGCCGACGGTGACATCGCAACTTCGGGTGATCTGGCGAAGGCCATCGCCTGCGGTGCCGACGCTGCCGTTCTGGGCACGCCGCTGGCCGTGTCCGCCGAGGCGCCGGGTGGTGGCTGGTACTGGCCGTCCGCTGCGGCTCATCCTTCGGTTCCGCGTGGAGCACTTCTTCCGGTTTCCTATGGTGAGCGTCCGAGTCTGGACCAGGTTCTGAGCGGCCCTTCGGACGATCCGTACGGTTCGCTGAACTTCGTCGGTGGTCTCCGTCGGTCGATGGCGAAGGCCGGATACTCCGATCTCAAGGAGTTCCAGAAGGTCGGGCTGACAGTCCGCGCGTAGTTTGTACCTTTCTGTGGCCCCGGTTCTTCGTGAACCGGGGCCACAGTTCGTTGTGCAGGACTTTCTTCCGTTCCTGATACTTGCGGTTACGCTTATGGGGCCCCTTGTGGTGGTAGTCACAAGGGATAGGTGCATACTGGCGGGTAACTACGGTTCACGGTGGAGGTGTCCTGATGGGCAAGCAACGGGCAACGGACTACGACGTACTGATCGTCGGATCCGGGTTCGGCGGAAGCGTGAGCGCGCTTCGTCTCGTGGAGAAGGGCTACAAGGTCGGCGTCATCGAAGCCGGCCGACGGTATGCCGACGAAGATTTCGCGAAGACCAGTTGGGATCTCAAGAAGTTCCTCTGGGCTCCGAAGCTGGGGTGCTTCGGCATTCAGCGCGTGCACCTGTTGCGCGACTGCCTCATTCTCGCGGGCGCAGGCGTCGGCGGCGGGTCGTTGAACTACGCCAACACGCTGTACCAGCCGCCGGAGCCGTTCTTCCAGGACAAGCAGTGGGCGCACATCACCGACTGGCGCAGCGAGCTCACGCCGTACTACGAGCAGGCTCAGAAGATGCTCGGCGTCGTCCAGAATCCACACATGACGCCCGCCGACGAGATCATGAAGTCCGTCGCAGATGACATGGGTGTCGGCGACACGTTCATCCAGACGCCCGTCGGCGTCTACTTCGGTGAGCCGGGCAAGAAGGCGAAGGACCCGTACTTCGGCGGCGTCGGACCCGAGCGCACCGGTTGCATCGAGTGTGGCGAGTGCATGACGGGCTGCCGTCACGGAGCGAAGAACACGCTCCTCAAGAACTATCTGGGCCTTGCCGAGACAGCCGGCGCCGAGATCATTCCGATGACCACCGTGTCCGGGCTTCGTGAGGCTCGCGACGGTTCGTGGGACGTGTTCACCGAGCGAACCGGTGCATTCGGACGAAAGAACCGCCGCACCTACACGGCTGCGAACGTCATTCTCGCGGCCGGAACGTGGGGCACTCAGCATCTGCTCTTCGACATGAAGGACACCGGAGCGCTGCCCAAGCTCTCCGACAAGCTCGGCGAGCTGACTCGAACGAACTCCGAATCCATTGTCGGCGCAGGCAAGTACAAGGTCGATCCCGCACTCGACCTGACCCGCGGAGTGGCGATCACCTCGTCGTTCCACCCGAGCAGCGACACCCACATCGAGCCGGTCCGCTACGGCAAGGGATCGAACGCGATGGGCCTGTTGCAGACCTTGATGACGGACGGCGGCGGCAAGACGCCCCGATGGATCAAGTTCCTCGGTGTGGTTGCGAAGAATCCGTACCAGATGTTGCGCATGTTGACGGTCAAGGACTGGAGTGAGCGCACGATCATCGCGTTGGTCATGCAGAACCTCGACAACTCCATCACCACGTACACGAAGAAGGGCCTGTTCGGTCGACGCAAGGTCACCAGCAAGCAGGGCCACGGTCAGCCGAACCCGACGTGGATCCCGGAGGGCAACGAGGCGACGCGTCGAGTTGCCGAGAAGATCGACGGCGTCGCGGGCGGCACGTGGGGCGAGATCTTCAACGTTCCACTGACGGCGCACTTCCTCGGCGGTTGCGCTATCGCGTCGGATTCCGATCACGGCGTCATCGATCCGTACCACCGCGTGTACGGCTACCCGACGCTCAGCGTCGTCGACGGCGCAGCGGTCTCGGCCAACCTCGGTGTGAATCCGTCGCTGACCATTGCCGCTCAGGCCGAGCGCTCGGCCTCGCTGTGGCCGAACAAGGGGGAGACCGACCTGCGTCCCGCCCAGGGCAGCGGCTACGAGCGTTTGGCTCCGATTGCACCCAAGTCGCCTGTGGTGCCGGCGTCGGCCCCGGCCGCGCTGGTCCTGCCGATCGTGAAGATCACCGGCGGCAAGACAGCTACCGCTGTTCCGGCGGAGCCGGCAGCCGGATAGTTCGCCGCGAACGAAGATGGGGCGTGTCGTCGAGGATTCGACGACACGCCCCATCTCTGTTTCAGAGTGTCAGCCTCCTAGCGACCCGAACAGAGTGCCGAGGTCGAGGCTGCCGGTCCCGCCTCCGGGCCCGCCGTCCGTATCGCCGGGGACGGTCAGGGTCTGCGGCGCGGATGCGGAGGCCGTGTAGCCCGAAGCGCCCACGAATTCGGCGGTGACACTGTAGGTCCCGGAGTTGTAGAACGTCGCCGGTACCGTTGCGACACCGTTGACCACGTCGACCGGTCCACCGATGAGGGTGTCACCGACCTTGAACTGGACCTTGCCCGTGGCGCTGGACGGATCGACCGTTGCCTTGAGCGTCACCGGGGTGTTCTTCTGAACAGTTCCGACGGCGTCGAGAACCGTGGTCGTCTCGACGTCGGCCGGAGCCGGCGTCGTCACACTGACCGGGAATGCCGGGGCAGCGGACGGCGCGAATCCTGGTGAGCCCGTGAACTTCGCGACAACCTTGTGCGTTCCGGTCGAGGTGAAGGTGTACGGAGCGACGGCAACTCCGTCGGTTCCGACCGGAGCACTGACCGTTTCGGTGCCGTCGACGATGAAATCGACGGTGCCGCCGGTACCCTGCGGATCGACCTTGGCAGTCAGGTTGACGTCCTGTCCGACCTTCGCGGTCGACGGCGACACCGTGGCGGTAGTGGTCACGGCGTCCGGCGGTGCATCGGTCGTGACGGTCACGATCTTGGCCGACGCCGACGTCGACGCCAGGAACCCGGGGGCTCCGCTGTAGCTCGCGGTGATGGAGTGCGGTCCGTCCTCGGTGAAGGTCGGGGAGATGCTGGCCGACCCTCCGGTTACCGGCACGGCGTCCTCGAGTGGGTTGTCGCCGTCGAAGAACTGGACGGTTCCACCGTTTGCGCCGCCGCTCACGTTGGCTGACAGGGTGACGGGAGTTCCGTTCTTGGCGTTGGCCGGTCCGACGACTGTGGTGGTGGTTGCCTTGTCCGCCTCGATGATCCGCGTCGTGGCGAGGGGGCCTGCGCCGCTGTTGAGCGGACCGTTCTCGGCGTCACGCGGGGTGCATCGCGTGGGTGCCCAGGCGGTGATGACCAGGGTGGCCTTGGGGAGGAACGTGAGGAAGTTGCGATCGTTGTTCCACGCTCCCGCGCTGCCGCCGGTGCGTACCTTCATCGCGACGTCCCCTGAATCGCCGGCCTTGAGAACTGCCTTGACCTGGGGGAGCTGGAACTGCGTGTAGCCGTCGGCATTGTTGGAACCGTCGACGTTCTTGCCGGTCGCCTTGACGACGATGCCGCCCTCGGAGTTGATGCTCGAGCTGGGGCTGTTTCCGATGACCTGGTTGTTTCCGGAGAGGCGCAGAATCGTTCCGTTGGGATCGACGTTGCCGTTCTCGTTGACGCGCAGGATGTTCGGCGCGACACCGCTGAGCCCCGCCGAGGTGCCGGGGACGATGGTGGCTTCCACCAGGGTGGCGTTCGCAGGAACGTCGACGTCGACCTTGATGCGGGAGACGTTCTGGACGGTCGCCCCGGAAGCGGAGCCGGGAAAGGCGATGGGGCCGGGTTGGATGGTGACCTCGAAGGTCTCACCGGCGCCGATGGATTCCGGTGCGTCGACGATGACCGAGCCGGACTGTGACTGCGTGGTCGGACCGGCGACAGCGGACGGGGTTGCCAGGCAACTCGTGCCGAAGGTTGTTGTCACGGGGGCCGCTGATGCGGGGATTCCCGCGAGGATGACGCCACTGGCGAGTGCCGTGGCTGCGATCGGCGCCGCGATGCGACGTCTGGAGTACACGAACATGGATTCTCCTGAGCTGGGTACGGGAGTGGTGTCCAAAGCTGATGTGGGGGACTAGCTTCCGAAGAGCGGGATGAGGCCGCTGAGCGAACCGGTGTCCACGCTTCCGGTGCCGCCGCCGTCGGTCGGTGCGGTGCCGACCTGCACGACCGTCGGGCCGGAGACGGAGTTCTTCCAACCGGCGTCGCCGACGAAGTTGGCAGTGAGGCCGAACGTTCCCTCGTCGTCGAAGGTGTGCGTGAGTGTCGCGACGCCGTTGACGACGGCAACGGGTGCGCCGATGGGCGTCGTGCCGGACTTGAACTGGATCATTCCGTTTGCTGTTCCGGGTGCGACGGTGGCCTTGAGCTGCAATGCCTTTCCGACCTGAGCCGAGCCGCTGACGGTCAGAGACGTCGTGGTGTCGGCGCGCGCGGGTTCGGGATCGGTGACGTTCACCGTGAACGACGTGGACGTGGAGCCGATGAATCCGGTTCCGCCGGAGAACTCTGCCGTCACGGCTGCAGCGCCCGCTGATGCGAAGGTGTGCGGGAGGATCGCGACGCCGTCACCCGTGCCGACCGGTGCGGTACCGACCTCGGCGCCGTCGACCTTGAACATCACGGTTCCGCTGCTCGGGATGGGGGAGACGGTGGCCGAGAGGTTGGTCGGTTCACCGACAACAGCGGTGAGTGGTTCGACAACTGTGGTCGTGGTTCCCCAGTCGGGATCGCTGACGTCGAGTTGGGTTGCGGTGGAGACGGAATCGCCGTAACCGGCCTCGCCGGTGAACACTGCGGTGAAGCTGTGGGTACCCGAAGCGTCGTAGCTGCGGGTCAGGGAAGCCGTCCCGTTGACTACAGCCACCGGTGCGCCGAGGTTGGTCTCGCCGTCTTTGAACTGCACCGTGCCCACGGCGTTTGCCGGTGTGACGACAGCGCTCACGGTGATGCTGTCACCTACCAGCGCGGCGTTCGGGGCCGAGATCGTGGTGGTGGTGTCCGCGGAGACGTCGACGGTCTGGACTCCGGAGGTCGAGCTGTGGAATCCCGGACCGGCGTTGTACGCGGCGGTGATGTCGTGGGCGCCGACGCTGTCGAAGGTGTGGGAGAGGGTGGCGCTACCGCCCGAGACCGGGACCGGTGAGCCGATGTCGTTGCCGCCGTCCTTGAACTGGACGGTGCCGCTCGCGTCGGACGGCGCAACTGTCGCGGTCAGGTCGACCGGCGTGCCGACCTTCGCCGTTGCCGGTGCAACCAGTGTGGTTCCGGTGGCGACAGACGGGTCGACTACCTGGACGTTGACGTTGATGGGGTTGAGGCCCTGCTGTGTGCTGAAGGCGTTGACGTCGAAGAGCATGCCGCTGTCGTACGTCCCGAATGCTGTGCCGACGGGGACCGTGTAGGTCGCTTCCAGCGTGACGGGTTGGTTCTTCTTGACGACGAATCCACCGACCAGGAAGGTGCAGCCGCTCGAGCACTTCGCGGAGACTCCGCCGTCTGATTCGTTGCTGATCGTGGCCCGGTTGGTCACACCAAGGTAGGTGGCCTTGGCGCTGCCCGGCACGAGGACGAATCCTGCGGGCGGGATGTCACGGATCTTTGCGATCGACCGTTCGATGCCGCTTTCGTTGTGCTTGATCTCGGTCTTGTACGTGACGGTGTCGCCTGGGTGAACTGCCGCGTTCCCGATGACACTCTTCGTGAAGATCAGGTTGTCGGTCGTGCCGGTGAAAGTGGTCGGCGGGGCTTCGTCAGCAGTGGCCGGCGTGCCGAGGACTAGAAGTCCGGCGGCAGCCGTCACAGCTGCGACAGGTATGGCGAGTCGTCGTATGAATCGACGCACAGGTCCTCCTCGAGGTGAGCGCCGTTCGGCGGCGCCGGCCGTTTGCGATCGTGATCCTGATCACTTGACGGGCGAGATTACCTTTACTGGACGTTTGGTTCAGGCGAATCGGTCAAACGTCCAGAAAATTCACCCTTCGTCCATTTCGGGCTCTGGCCTGCGATGATGCTGCCGAATTGATTGCCGAAGCTAAGGTGCGGGTGATTGGGGCGCCGTTGACCTGGACGGTGGTCTAGATCCGCGCGAGGTCGCCGCGCAGTTCTGGGGGGCGGCCTTTGTAGTGACGTACCTCGCGCTCGCTCGGCCGAGTAGCGGGCTGAGTCCATGCATGCGCAGAAGCGCTGGCTGCGGCGATTAGACTGCACCTGTGGCAGATATCGAGCAGCAGAGACCAGTTCTTGTCGTCGACTTCGGGGCGCAGTACGCGCAGTTGATCGCACGGCGAGTTCGCGAAGCCAAGGTCTACTCGGAGGTGATTCCGCACACCACGACCGTCGAGGAGATCGTGGCCAAGAACCCCTTGGCTGTTGTGCTCTCGGGTGGGCCCTCGAGTGTCTACGCAGACGGTGCTCCCAAGCTTGATCCCGCACTGTTCGATCACGACATTCCGGTTTTCGGAATCTGCTACGGATTCCAGGCAATGGCAGGCGCCCTGGGCGGCACCGTCGCCGAGACCGGTACCCGCGAATACGGCCGTACCGACATCGCGGTATCCGGCGGATTG
Organism: Rhodococcus sp. EPR-134; assembly: GCF_001647205.1. Classification (NCBI taxonomy): domain Bacteria; kingdom Bacillati; phylum Actinomycetota; class Actinomycetes; order Mycobacteriales; family Nocardiaceae; genus Rhodococcus; species Rhodococcus sp. EPR-134. Next base: position 4,213 of record NZ_LVCT01000131.1, on the reverse strand, counting down.
CTCCACGACGGTCTTCCCTCGACGCAGCCGGTATGGATGAGCCACGGTGACGCCGTCACCGAAGCGCCTTCCGGCTTCGAGGTGACCGCGACCAGCGACGGTGCTCCCGTCGCGGCGTTCGAGGACCGCGCCCGCAAGCTCGCCGGTGTGCAGTACCACCCTGAGGTTCTGCATTCCCCGCACGGTCAGCAGGTCCTGAGCCGCTTCCTGCACGAGATTGCCGGTATTCCGGCAGCGTGGACGGCGTCGAACATCGCCGATGCGCTGATCGAGCAGGTTCGCGAGCAGGTCGGAGACGGACACGCCATCTGCGGTCTGTCCGGTGGCGTCGACTCCGCTGTCGCTGCGGCTTTGGTTCAGCGCGCAATCGGCGACCGGTTGACATGCGTCTTCGTCGATCACGGTTTGATGCGAGCCGGTGAGCGCACGCAGGTCGAGCAGGATTTCGTCGCGGCAACCGGCGCTCGTCTGATCACCGTGGATGCCGCGGACACCTTCATCGGTGAGTTGGCAGGCGTCACCGATCCCGAGACCAAGCGCAAGATCATCGGCCGCGAGTTCATCCGCAGCTTCGAAGGCGCAGTCAGTGATGTTCTGGGCGAGAACGCATCTCATGGTGCGACCGTCGACTTCCTCGTCCAGGGCACGCTCTACCCGGATGTCGTGGAGTCGGGCGGCGGCACGGGAACTGCAAACATCAAGAGCCACCACAATGTCGGCGGGCTGCCGGAAGACCTGCAGTTCAAGTTGGTCGAACCGTTGCGTCTGCTGTTCAAGGACGAGGTCCGTGCAGTGGGCCGCGAACTCGGCCTGCCCGAAGAGATCGTCGGACGCCAGCCGTTCCCCGGTCCCGGACTCGGTATCCGCATCATCGGTGAGGTCACCCGCGATCGCCTCGAGATCTTGCGTCAGGCAGATTCCATTGCGCGCGAAGAGCTTACGTCTGCAGGCTTGGACGGAACCATCTGGCAGTGCCCGGTCGTTCTCCTTGCCGACGTCCGAAGCGTGGGCGTGCAGGGTGACGGCCGGACGTACGGTCATCCGATCGTGCTGCGTCCGGTCTCGAGTGAAGACGCGATGACCGCGGACTGGACGCGTCTGCCGTACGAGACCCTCGAGCGCATCTCGACTCGAATCACCAACGAGGTTGCGGACGTGAACCGCGTAGTCCTCGACGTGACGAGCAAGCCGCCGGGAACTATCGAGTGGGAGTAAAAACAACTGTGCGCCTTTATTAACCCCCCGCGGTTAATAAAGGCGCACAGCAGTTTTACTTCCGGTTGCGCCGATTCGGCAGAATCACCAGCAGTAGTCCTGCCACGACGGCGGCACCGACGAACAGCCAACGGAATTGAATGTTCGCTGCCGGCGCCAGGGAGAATGGCCCGACCAACGCCCACACACTGACCAGAAGTGCGGCCAGTCCGGCGATCAGCAGAAGTGCCGAGGGGCGCTTGGATTCTCGGGTCTCGTCGTGCTCTGTGGTCTCGTCGTATTCGCTCATGATTGCGTCACCTTCAGACTGCCGAACGTTGCTTTGGCGTTGATGGTCAGTGTGGGCGAATCCGGTGTCACATCACGGCCCGGGTGTATTCCGCCGTCGAGGCAACCGGATCCGTCACCCATGACGACGGTGCAGCTGTTCTTGACGTTGACGGTTGGTGGCACCATGACGACGAACTCACCGAACGACGCCGCGACGTCGATGGTCTTGTCCTCGGTGAACTTGACCCCGTTGAGGTCGAGAGTGAAGCTTCCGAAGGCTCCCGAGTACGACGGCTCCAACTCGGAAGCGGTTGCCGGAGTCCATCTTTGCTCTCCCGAGGCGTCGAAATCGATCGGGTAGACCAACGAGGCGAGAAGCACGAAACCCACGAGCGGTCCGGTGACGACCAGCAGGCCGTACCCCTTGCGGAAGAATGCCCCGAGGATCAGGCCGAGCGCGATGACGGCGAGTCCGACAGCACCGACTCGGCCGGGAGTGAACCACTCGTTGCCGGTTGCCGCGCCCGCTGCCCCGGTGACGGCGGCGACGATGATCGCGAGTCCGAGCACTGTCAGCGTCCATCGCGAGCGACGCTTACGTGGTGGCAAAGGCAGCAGCGGCGTGGCTTTGACTGCCGGGTCCGGGAGATCCCAGGCGAACGGAGCGACGCCGAGCGGATCCCAGGAGGGCGGTGTGATGGCGGCCTCGCCGATCACCTCGGTCGGATTGGCGGCGGCTGAAGCGCTCGGGTCCTTCGACAGGTTGATCGTCGGATGATCGGCCTGAGATTGCGGTGACTGTTCGGCCGGCCGTTCCTCGGGCACGTAGCTGTCGGGGAGTTTTGTGTACGGCGTGTACACGGGCGGCTGATTGGGTGCGAAGTATCCGGGAGTGAACGGCCCGGGCGTGAATCCCGTGCCTGGATACGCGGTACCCGCGCCGACGTACGGTGACGTGCTCTGTGGCAGTGCAGGCGGGACCGGCGCTCGTTGGTAGAGCAGCCACAGGCCTCCGACCATCAGAATCAGCCCGATCAGACCGGAACCACCCAGGCCGACGCCGACAGGCCCGACGGTCGTAGCCGCGATGGCGAGAGCCACCAACAAGACGATGGTCTTGGTACTGGAATCGGAGCTGTGTCCGCGGCCCATCAACGACTGTGCGGGGGACGATCCGTCACCGGCGCGGGCGAGCACCAACCACCCGGCGAGGTAGAGAAGGATGCCTGAGCCGCCGAAAATAGTGGAGGCCACAAACGCGACACGTACCAGAATGGGGTCGATGCCGTACCGGTATCCGATTCCGGCGCATACCCCGGCCACGTGACCTTGTGCCGGCAGACGCACGGGGCGGGTCCGCCACAGATCCTGGATCTGTTCTTGGAAAGTCGGATTGTTCATGAATCAATCCTGGCTTCCGGGGCGGCCTCCGCGCATCAGGGCCAACCCTGATCTTTGTGACGATCGGGGCCAGGGGCGCCGCCCTGATTCAGGGTTGGACCCTGATGTGACTGCGAGTGGTTCGTGCCAGTATCGACTATGTGCAATATCTGTCAGATCCGCCGTTCGTGAGCGGTCCCGCTCCCGGGTTCACGGGAGGCCCGCCCGTCAACGGGGTACCGGTGCATGCCGTACCCATGAAGAAGGGTGTGCCCATTCCGGGCGGTGTTCCATTGCGAAAGCTGGAGCGGCGCTCCGGCGGTCGCATCGTCGCCGGTGTTGCAGGCGGTATCGCCGATCATCTCGGGATCGACGTCCTGAAGGTTCGAGTCGCCTTCGCGATTCTGGCGGCGATGGCCGGATCCGGCATCGTGATTTACGGCGCCCTCTGGATCTTCACCTCAGCCGGCACGGACACCCAGAAGCCGTCCGCGGCCGAGCGGCAGCGGGCGTACGGCTTGATCGCACTCGGATTGGGCGGCGCAGCCGCGTTGTCCTGGCTGTTCAGCGGCACGGCGGGTTCGGTGCTCGCACCGTTCTTCGTCGTCGCGATCGGTGCCGCTTTGGTGTGGCGCGAGTTCGACTCCGACGGTCCCCGGACCGTCATCGGCTTGCCGCAGCGGCCTACCGTTCTCACGTGGGCGCGGGTGGTCGGGGGAGCGACCTTGATCATCTTGGGTCTCGGCGTCGTCGTCCTCGCTCAGGTCGACCTCGAAGCACTGCGCTCGTCCCTGCTGGCCGTGGTGGTGACGCTGATCGGTGTCGGTTTGTTGACGGTGCCGCTGTGGCTGCGGATGTGGAGGGCTCTCGGCGCCGAGCGTGCGGCCCGAATTCGCAACGACGAACGTGAAGAGATCGCCTCGCATCTGCACGACTCCGTACTTCAGACGTTGGCGCTGATTCAGAAGCAGTCCGACAATCCGCAAGAGGTGGCGCGCCTGGCCCGTGGTCAGGAACGTGAGCTGCGCAAGTGGTTGTTCAGCGGCGGGGATATCGACCACACGAGCCTGACCGAAGGTCTGAAGATCATCGCCGGTGAAGTGGAGGACCAGCATGGCGTCACGGTCCGCCCCGTCACGGTCGGCGACGTACAACTCGAAGGCGAAGGCGTCGAGAACGGTCTGCCCAAGGAAGCGTTCACCGCGCTCCTCGGTGCGACGCGTGAAGCTCTCGTGAACTCGGCAAAGCACTCGGGGGAGAAGGAAATCAATCTTTTCGCCGAGGTCGAGGGCGACCAGGTCAGTGTGTTCGTTCGTGATCGCGGAGTCGGATTCGACGTCAATGCGGT
>NZ_LVCT01000130.1:0-32632 GCF_001647205.1 Rhodococcus sp. EPR-134 | reverse complement strand
ACCGAGATCCGCGTGCACATGCCGCTCGGTGACTCTGCTCTAAAGTGGGACCAGACTGCTGACCGTGTCGACAACCCCGAGGAACAGCCCCAGTGACTTCGCTTGCGCCGCCCCCGTACCGCGTATTTCTTGTCGACGATCATGCAGTGTTCCGCTCCGGGGTGAGGGCGGAACTCTCGCGCGAGGCAGACATGGACGTAGTCGGTGAAGCCGGTGGCGTCGCTGAGGCGATCGCGGGTATCAACTCGACGAAACCGCATGTCGTTCTGCTCGATGTCCACATGCCTGACGGTGGTGGAGTGGCAGTTCTGCGCGGAATCGATTCCGGCCCGGTGTGCTTGGCGCTCAGCGTTTCCGATGCGGCCGAGGACGTGATCGCGGTGATCCGCGGCGGTGCGCGCGGGTACGTGACCAAGACGATCTCGGGATCCGAACTGGCCGAGGGTGTACGACGCGTTGCCGGTGGTGACGCAGTGTTCGGGCCTCGCCTGGCAGGCTTCGTACTGGACTCCTTCACCGGGCGTTCCAACGCACCCGAGCCGCAACTCGATCCGGAACTCGACTCGCTGACTCCGCGAGAACTCGAAGTGCTCAGATTGCTGGCACGTGGGTACACCTACCGTGAAATCGCCGAGGACCTGGTGATTTCCGTGAAGACGGTCGAGACTCACGCATCGAACGTCCTGCGAAAGACTCAGCAGTCCAATCGCAATGCGTTGACGCGTTGGGCACATCGTCGCCAGATCGACTGAATTCCCGCGCGCTCTTTCGCGATTGCGTGTGAAGGCGCACCATGGACCGATGACGGAACCACTGGCGCTCGCGTCGAAGCGTGGGCGTTGGGTTGTCGCCGCCACCGTTCTCGGCTCGAGCATGGCTCTCCTCGACGGCACCGTCGTCAACATTGCTCTTCCTCACATCGGTGAAGAACTGGGTTCCGGTGTCGCCGGACTGCAGTGGACGCTCAGCGGTTACACCTTGGCCTTGGCGTCGCTGATTCTGCTCGGGGGAGCGCTCGGTGATCGTTGGGGTCGGCGACGGGTATTCGTGTGGGGGACGGTCTGGTTCGCGGTCGCGTCGTTGCTCTGCGGAATTGCACCGGACATCACGTTTCTGGTGATTGCACGAATCCTGCAGGGAGTGGGAGCTGCGCTCTTGACACCTGGCAGCCTTGCCATCATCTCCGCGTCACTTCGTGAGGAGGACCGCGGCGCGGCCATCGGATTGTGGTCGGGTTTAGGTGGTGTTGCCGGCGCCATCGGACCGCTTTTCGGTGGTTGGCTGGTGGAAGTGGCGGGATGGCGATCGGTATTCCTGCTCAATATCCCGCTGGCGATCGTCGTGGTGTGGGCAGCGGTGCGCCATGTACCGGAGAGCCGCGACCCGCATCCGCCCGAGCACCTGGACGTGGTCGGATCTGCCTGCGCAGTAGTCGGTCTCGGCGCACTGACGTACGGGCTGATCGAGGTCAACCCGATAGTCGGGCTGATCGGAGTGATTGCGCTCTGCCTGTTCGTTGTGGTGGAACGACGCTCACCGAGTGCCCTTGTGCCGCCGTCCCTGTTCCGCTCGCGGATGTTCGTCGCGGCCAATCTGGTGACCCTTGCGGTCTATGCGGCGCTGGGCGGTGTGTTCTTCCTGCTCGTGCTGCAACTGCAATTGGTTGCCGGGTACTCGCCGGTGGCTGCCGGCGTCGCAACGGTACCGATCACCTTGGCATTGCTGCTGTTGTCTTCGCGCGCGGGCAGTTACGCGCAGACGCACGGACCGCGGTTGCCGATGACGGTCGGGCCCGCCGTTGCCGCGGTGGGGTTGGTGTTGATGACGCGGATCGGCCCGGATGCGTCGTACCTGACCGTCGTGCTGCCGGGAGTTCTGGTGTTCGGGCTCGGCCTGGCGGTGATGGTCGCGCCGTTGACCGCCGCGGTGCTTGGTTCGGTACCGGTGGAGCAGTCCGGAATCGCATCCGGTGTGAACAATGCCGTTGCTCGCACGAGCCAACTTCTTGCCGTCGCGGCCTTGCCTGCCCTCGTGGGTATCGACGCCGAAAGTCTGGTCGATCCGACGAGTTTCTCCGACGGGTTCCGGTACGCGATGTACATCTGTGTGGCACTGCTGTTGGTCGGTGCAGCGATCGCCGCGACGCTGATCCGAACTCCGACAGTAGAGCCTGTTCAGGAAGCGGATTCGGTTGCCTGCAAGCCGCATTGTGATCTGACGGGACCTGCAGTGCAACCGAATCCGATGAGGGACTAGACGCTGATGTCGCGATCGCGGCTGGGCACCAAGGGAATTGCTGCGGCGGGAAATGCCGCGACTATCGCGAAGGCGAGCGGGTAGCCGACCGCGCCGATCAGCGCACCGACCACCGGGCCCACTGCTGACGCGGCAATGAACTGCCCGGTGTTCTGTGCGCCCAATGCTTTTCCTTGCCATTTCGGCCCGGCAGCTTCGGCCACGGAAGTGAATGCCAAACCGTTGTCGGCGACGCTGATAGTGGTTGCCAGCAGCAGGATCAAGGCGGGAACGCCCCAAGGCGCTGCGCCGGCTGCCGCCATTGCCAACATGACCGCAGACGCGGAGACGGCAACCAACCGCAGCGGGCCTACTCTGCTTCCGGCGCGATCACTCCAGATGCCGACAACGATGCGTCCGAGTGCACCCACGAACTGGGAGATCCCGATCAGGAGCCCAGCGGGCGCAGCGTCCCATCCTTGCTCGCTGATCAGCCAGACCAGACCGAATGTCGAGAGGGTGAACTGCGGAAACACCAGCAGTGCCGAGACGACGTGAATGCGCCATAGGAACCAGTTCGAGCGATAAGGATTTACCGTTTCGACCGGGATGTCTGTGGGCCGCGCCGCCGGCCGCGGGGGATTGATCAATGCGACGGCGCAGATCAGGGCGAGAACGCCGTTGAGAGCTACCGACAGTCCGACGGCCGAACCGATTCCTACGTTCGCAGCGAGAGTCGGGATGGTCAGCGACGCGATGGTCACGCCCAGGGGCTGTGACATCTGCCGGATTCCCATCGCGAGGCCGCGCCGATCCTTGGGAAACCAGCCGACCACAACACGTCCACTGGCAGCGTTGGTGCTCGCCGCAGCCATTCCGCCCAGCAGAAATGCGATCCCGAGGAGGGTGTAGTTGTCGGTGGTGGTCGCGGCCAGCGCGGCGATCGCCGTCAGGCCGAGCCCGATGGAGATGACCCATTTCTCGCCGAATCTGTCAGCCATCGCTCCCCACGCCACCAGCGTGAGAACCATGCCGAAAGTGGGTGCAGCGGCCAGAGTTCCGGCCTGCGTCAACGAGAGGCCGTGCTCGGAATGCAGCAGCGGGATCAAAAAGGCGGGGGTGCTGACGAAGACGGTGCCTGCGGCCTGGGCTGCGACGCCGATTCCGAGCATCGTCCACGCCTTCGGGGAGACGGCCGTCTTTTCCAGCCGCGACGCCTGCGTCATGGTGCCCTCCGATCTCTACGCTGTTCGACGATGCCGACGCTACTCGCGTGGTTTCACATGTTGAAACCAGAATCCCACTATTTGGTCAAACGCGGACGGTTCAGGGTGCGAAGTGCCCATCCCTTTTCGAGCGAACGGTACGACGATCGCCTTGGGTGCGCCGAAAGGTACGTTCGCTCGGGAAGGGGTCAGCGACGGGGCAGGCGAACCGTGAAGACCGTGCGACCATCCACCTGGTCCACGCCGATGGTGCCGCCGTGCAAGTGCACGTTCTCGACGGCGAGCGAGAGTCCGAGTCCGCTGCCCTCGCTGCGTCCGCGCGCGGTGTCGACCTTGTAGAACCGCCGAAAGATCGCCTGCCGGTCTTCGGGTGAGATGCCGGGGCCGTGGTCGACGACGGTGATGACGGAGAAACCGGATTCGACGCTCAACTCGACGCGAACCGGGGGCGCTCCGTGGCGCAGTGCATTGCCGACGAGGTTGGCGACGACAATGTCGATCCGACGCGAATCGACTCTGGCGCTGACACTTTCGGGTGCGCGCAGTTCGACGGTATCTGTCCATCCGCGGCTCTCGAGTGTGCGCTCGGTCAATTCGACGAGGTCGACGTCGTCGAGGACGAGGTGCGCTTGCTGAGAGTCGTGGCGAGACATTTCGATGAGGTCTTCGACAAGTCGAGTGAGCTTGCCGATCTCACTGCTCACGATGCGCGCGGCAGCGGCGGCGTCGGGCGGAAGATTGGGGATCTCTTCACGGAGGATCTCACTGACCGGCACCAGTGCTGCGAGCGGCGTCCGGAGCTCGTGGGAGACGTCGGCGACAAACCTTCTCGACTGCGCTTCCGATTCTTCCAGACCTCGGATGACCGCTTCGTTGCGAGCGACCATGTTGTTGAACGTTGTTGTGACCTGGGCGAGTTCGGCTACTCCGTCTTCGGGGAGTCGGACGCTGAGGTCGCCGTCGGCAGCGCGGGCGGCCGCCTTGTCCAGGCGTTTGAGCGGACGGACAAGCGTCGACGCGATCCACAGCCCGAGTAGTCCGCTCACCAACACACCGGCGGCGAGGGTGAGGCCGACAGCTCGAAGCAGGTCGTCGAACTTGTCCTGCACTCCTACCAGCGGCCGGATGGTGACGGCTTTGACCAATGTCTCGTTGTCGTAGCTGTCGTCCGCGCTCATGTCCACGACATTGACGGACATTCCCAACATGATGCGCTGGGAGTCGAGCCTCTCGAAACGGATCAGCTTCGGACTGTCCAAACCTTCGTCGAAGCTGGGCGGAATGGTCGCCGCATCCACGGATCCTTGACGGATGACTTCGCCGTCGACGATCAGCGTCATGTCGGACTGGAAGATCTGTTGGAGGTTGGCAGGCGTCAACTCGTCTACCGGTGTTCCGTTGACGTATTGCAGTTCGTCGCGAAATTGTGCGGTCGCGACATCCTGAGCGTTGGAATAGATCCACGACCGCGCCATGAACGAGACGACACCCGCGGTTGCCCCGGCGATGATCACGACGATTGCGATGAACACGAGCACGAGCCTGGTTCGCAGACCGTCGACCTGAAGCCAGGTCGGTCTCATCGGGCTGGGCTGGTGTTGAAGCGATACCCGAACCCGCGCACCGTTTCGATGACGGTCGGTGCGGCCGGGTCGTCCTCGATCTTTCCGCGCAGCCGCTGCACTGCTGCATCGACGATTCTGGAATCACCCAGATACTCCTGGTCCCAGGCTGCGGACAACAACTGTCGGCGGCTCAGGACCTGTCCGGGGTTCTCGGTCAGCGCCAGGATCAGTCGGAGTTCGGTCGGGGTGAGGGTCAGCAGCATCCCGGCCTTGCGGACCTGCAGCGACGACCGATCCAATTCCAGGTCGCCGAACGTCTCTGCACCCGGCGTCGCATCCGGGCGCGTCGTTGCGGGTGCCGAGCGCCGCACGACGGCTTTGATACGAGCGTCGAGGACGCGCGGACTGGCCGGTTTGACGACGTAGTCGTCGGCACCGGCTTCCAGGCCGGCGACGGTGTCGATGTCGTCGGATCGAGCGGTCAGAATGATGATCGGGATCGAACTTCGGGTGCGGATACGTCGGCAGATCTCGTAACCGTCGGCACCCGGCAGCCCGAGGTCGAGTAGGACGAGGTCGGTGGAGCCGAGGACGTCGTCGAAATCACCGTTACCGTCGGGGCGATGGCTGACGTCGTGCCCGAGTCGGTTCAGTCCCAACGTGATTGCCTCGGCCACGGCTGGATCGTCTTCTATGAAAAGAATGCTCACCATGAGCTCACCTTGGACTCGCCATGATCAGGGGCCTTCTGCGGTCGGAGAAATCTCGGTCAGCCAAGGGTACAGGGGTCACACTCGCGAGAGTCGCTCGTTGCCTGAGTCTGCCAGCACCGCATGCCGGGCGACGCTGGTGTTCAACGGAAATGCCGACACAGCGAGGGTGTAGCAGCCGACGAGCAGTAGTGCACCGATCACGTCGCTCGGGCGGTGCCATTGCAGCACGACTACCGAGATCGCGGTTCCGATGGTGATCAGCGCACCGTTGACCGCAACGACCGCCCGCCACCTCGAGGGCGTGACGATCACGATCGCGCAGACCAGAGCAGCTATGGCCGTCAAAGTGCCGCTGGGGAAGGAATTGTGCATCACCAGACCGTTCAGGTCCGGTCGATTCAGCGATTGTTTGAGAACCCAGGCTGTCGTGATGGGGCCGAGGGTCACGACGACGACGCGTAAAGCTAGCGCAATCGGGTTGTTGCGCAATGTGATCATGAGCGCCACGAGCACTCCTCCCACTATCAGTATCGGGGTGACGAGGCCGATGAACTCGGCGGAGAACACGCTGAGGCGTTCGGAGGTGGCCGCGCCCACCATGAGTTGTTGGTCGACGATCTGACCACCGGTCGTGTTGACCGCCAATTCGAATTCGACGACTCCGAGGATCAAGAGTGCCAGTGCGGCAATCAGTCTCGCTGGTTTGACTCGTGTCATGATCAGCCTTCCGCTCTCTCGTCCGAGGGGTTGCTCAGTTGTGGCGGGCATTCCCCGCCAGGAGTGGTTGCCAATTCGAAATGCCACATCTCGTTGGCGTAGGTCTGGCAGAGGCCGTAATCGCTGCCGTGCTGAATGAGCCAGTCGTCGGCGTCGGTCGGTCCGATGTCGACGGCCTGTCCACTGACATGCTTGGACAGGCTCGGCGAGTGCACCCACTTGGACGCTTCGTCCACGCTGCCGTACTTGACGACGGCTTCGTCGAACAGTCGCTGTTGGTATGCCGCGGACCGCCAACCCGACGTGACGTGCATGTCCACGCCGGATGCCTGTGCGTCGGCCGCTGCCGACTGGAGCGCCGCGAGCAGTGCGGAATCGAGACGGGCAAGCGCGGGCACATGAGTGTCCTGCAAGCTGATGCCGTCCTCGATCTCGCCGCCTGAAGGTCCTGAATCAGGCTGAGTGGCAAGGTAGTTACCGCTCTTCGGTTGTGCTTCTTCTGTGTACGAGCAGGAGCTGAGCGCGACCGCACCGAGCACGACTGCACCGAGTGCGACGAAGCGGATGATTCCGCGGTGGCTGGGCATACAACAGAGACTTCTCGGTCAGTGTCACCGGCAGGTGGTCACCGTTCGTCGACGGTGTCACGGTCTGCAACAGCTCTGTAACAGGACGGAACGGGGCTGGTGAGCGCGCGCTACGCGGGGCGCGGGATCGACGCGAAAGTCGACAGCTCGAACCACGAAGGCAGGCTACGACGCAACGCAGTAGGCCCAGAAATGGTGACGTCACCGGACCGTATGGCGTCCGACCAGGTCAGGTTACCTCGCCAGATCGCGGTCATCTGTCGCAAGCCCGCAGAGACCGACACTGCAACGTCGAAACCCGGATCGATATCGCACATGTCCACCTCACCGGAATTGATGACGAGCCACCAGTTCCGCGAATGTCCACGTACTCCGGAGAATGCGAAGTGCACCACGGTCTTGCCTTCAGGCACCACGGAATGATCCACGCGGCGATGCATGTCCCACAGCAGCAGCTTCGGATCCAGATCTTCGTCGCCCAGTTCACCGATCCACCTGGTACCCCAGATGCCGAGAGCTTCGACCACAGGGCGCAGTTCGCGGCCGGCGTCGGTCAGACGATAGCTGACGACACAGTCGGTTTCTTCTCGCTCCACGATGCCGGCGACCGCGAGTTGGTGAAGCCGGGTCGAGAGCAGAGTCGGTGACATTCGCGGGAGCCCGCGGCGGAGATCGTTGAAATGTTCGCTTCCCATGATCAGTTCGCGGAGGAGAAGCAGTGTCCACCGCTCGTCGAGTAGCTCCATCGCCTTGGCGACGGGGCAGAACTGGTGGTACGAGGACCCCATCTCTCGATCGTAGGCCTCCGGGGTGCTCCGGTACAGATTTCGTACTGGAGAGGAGCGAACCGTCGTCGTAGCGTCGGAGTAACGGCATGAACGCTGTCGGGCTCCGAGTACGAAAATTATTGAAGGAGAACGGTAATGAGTGAATCAACGGGGACTCTCGGGTTGGACCGGGAGCTGAAGGCCAAGCACCGGGCAATGTGGGGGCTTGGTAACTATCCGGCGGTGGCGACGCAGGTCATCGCGGAACTCGGACCTGTATTGGTGCGTGAATGCGGCGTGCAGAAAGGAGATCGGGTGCTCGACGTCGCGGCGGGGTCCGGCAACGCCGCCATTCCGGCGGCTGCGCTGGGTGCGCAGGTGATCGCCACCGACCTGGCTCCCGAACTGTTCGTGGCAGGACGGGAGGCCGCGGCGCTCGCGGGTGTCGAACTCGATTGGCAGGAGGCCGATGCCGAGGCTCTTCCGTTCGGCGACAACGAGTTCGACGTAGTGCTCTCGTGCGTCGGTGTGATGTTTGCCCCGCATCATCGGCGCGCCGCGGACGAACTTTTGCGAGTATGCCGACCCGGCGGAAAGATCGGAGTGCTGAGTTGGACTCCGACGGGGTTCATCGGCGAGATGTTCAAAACGATGAAGCCGTATGCACCGCCCCCGCCTCCTGGTTCGCAGCCGGCGCCTTTGTGGGGCGACGAGAACCATGTTCGTGATCTGCTCGGCGATGTTGCCGCAAGGAAAGACGTACTTCGTGTGGACACATTCAGCGGGCCGGAAGATTTCCGCGATTTCTTCAAGAAGAATTACGGCCCGACCATCGCGGTGTACCGGAACATCGCCGACGATCCTGACCGCACGCAGGCGCTCGATCGCGATCTGCTCGAGTTGGCAAAGAAGTACGGCAGCGGAAGCGAGCCGTTCGTGATGGAGTGGGAGTACCTGCTTCTCACCGCGACACCCGACGAGGGCGGTGCATGATGACGACGGTCGAGTTCGCGCCACTGAAATCGGCGATCACGGGTTCTGTGTTCAGCCCCCGAGATCCGGAGTACGACGACGCCAGGTCGATCTGGAACGGGCAGATCGATCATCGTCCGGCGGTGATCGCCAGGTGCCGGTCGGCGTCGGATGTGTCTGTGGCACTTGCATTTGCCAGAGCCCATTCGTTGGAGGTTTCGGTCAGAGGCGGTGGGCATTCCTACCGAGGTACCTCGGTGTGTGAAGGCGGTGTGATGATCGATCTCAGTGCGATCAACGTAGTCAGTGTCGCCCCGTCCGCGAAGCGAGCCAGGGTCGGTGGTGGTGCGACGATTGCCGACCTCGACGCCGCGACGCAGGAACACGGATTGGCAGTGACCGGTGGAGTGATCAGTGATACCGGCGTCGGTGGCCTGACCCTCGGCGGGGGCATGGGATGGTTGACGCGCACGCTCGGCCTGGCGATCGACAATCTGGTGTCGGCAGAGGTGGTGCTCGCCGACGGTTCGATCGTGCGGGCCTCCGAGAACGATCACAGCGACTTGTTCTGGGCGCTGCGCGGCGGCGGCGGAAACTTCGGAGTGGTCACCGAGTTCGAGTACCGTCTGAGTGAGATCGGTCCGGAAGTGCATCTGGGACTGTTCTTCTGGGGGATGGAGGACGGACCCGCAGCGCTTCGTCTGTGTCGCGAAGTGGTGCCTGCCCTGCCGAGAAATGCCGGAGCGATGGTTGCCGTCGGTTTGTCCGCGCCTCCGGCACCGTTTGTTCCGGATCAGTTTCACCTGCTACCCGGATACGCGTTGCTGGTAGCCGGTTTCGGATCGGAAGGGGAACACTCGAACGCGATTGCGCCGATTCGAGAGGGCGTGCCGACGCTGTTCGAGTTCGTCACCCCGCTCCCGTACATCGGTTTACAGTCGATGCTCGACGAATCGGAACCATGGGGTGCATACGCCTATGAGAAGGCCTTGGACCTGGTGGATTTCTCCGACGACGTGATCGATGTTCTGACCGAGCAAGCGGGCAAGAAATCGTCGCCGATGTCCTTCATGCCGATCTTTCCGCTGCAGGGAGCTTTCACCTCCGTCGGCGAGGACGACACTGCGTTCGGTGGTTCTCGCACACCACATTACGTGTGCAACATGACGGCTACGGCCACCGATGCCGGGACACTGGAATTGGATCGATCGTGGGTGCGTGAGACCTGGGAAGCCTTGCGTCCGTTCTCGTCCAATCAAGGCGGGTACGTCAACTTCATGACCGATGTCGACGAGGACCGAGTGCGAGCGTCCTACGGTGCGGCGAAGTACGCGCGATTGTCCGCCGTCAAGGCGAAGTACGACCCGGACAACGTGTTTCACCTCAACGCAAACATTCTGCCCGCGTAGAGCGTCCGGTCAGGCCGTGAACACCAGGATGACGACGATCAGTGCGGCCAAGATGATGACGGCAACCATGCCTGTCATGGCGAGGGGAGCCCAGGCCACTACCTTGTCGCGGGTGCTGGCATCGGTGGGGCCGGTCGGTATCCGCGGCGGCCAGGAGAACATGTCCATGGGGCTGGGGACGTTCCGCAGTGGCGTGTTCTGTTGCACTGCAGGCAGTCCGGTGATCGTGGAGCCGGTCAGGCGATTGCGGCGGTGTGGGTCGGCGAGTTGTGTGGTGCGGTGAGCCCACGCCGGCACGGCGCCTTCGGACGAGTAGACGGGAGCGTCGATCAACTGCTCGATCGTGCCACCGCCCGTCGCGGCTGCAGCGAGCGCGTCGCGTGCCTGAGCCATCGTCGGCCGACGGGTGGGGTCCGGCTCGAGGAGCTGAAGGAGAACGTCGGTGAGCGGTCCGGACTTGGTGGGTCGGTAGCTCTCGGACTTGGCGGCACGATGCAGTAGAGCGATGGCGTCCGAGTCGATGCCGAAGGGCGGTTGACCCTCGATCACCGTGTAGAGCGTCGACCCGAGTGAGAAGACGTCACTGGCCTCGGTGGGATCGTCGCCGCGGGCAACTTCGGGTGCAAAGTACGCGGGAGTGCCGGTGATGACCTCGTCCTGGGTGTCGGATACGTCGCTCTTTGCGCGGGCGATGCCGAAGTCACTGATCTTGACGGTGCCGAGAGACTTGCCTCGGTCGGCGATCAGGATGTTGCCGGGCTTGATGTCGCGGTGGACGATGCCGGCGGCGTGCGCCTCGGTGAGCGCCGCAGCGATCTGCGCGCCGATCTGCGCGACCTCCAGCGGTGGCAACGTGTCGGCCAGGTTCATCGCCTGGGCGAGGCTGCGGGCGGGGAAGTACTCCATGACCAACCACGGTTCACCGGACTCGATCGCGACGTCGTACATGGCGATGGAGTGGGGGTGGGTGAGCTTTGCGGCGTTCCTGCCTTCGCGCAATGTACGTTCACGGACCTCTTCGGCCGTTTCGGTGTCGAGGCCTTCCGTGCTTGTGACCTGTTTCACCGCGACGTCACGGCTGAGGAGGGTGTCGCGAGCCAGCCAGACGGCGCCCATGCCTCCGTCGCCGATCTTGGAGCGGAGTCGGTACCGCCCCGCCAGCAGGTATTCGGGCCCGATGCCCCTCCCGGTCTGCTCCTGAGCTGTCACATCTCAAGGTTAATGGATTGATGCCACTGTGACGCTCGAGGCTCCTGTGAACTGGGTTTTTTGCTCTGCTTGACGTGTCGGGGGTGACACGGTTTACTGAAAACAGTTCGAAAATATGTTCGAAATTGCTGTTCGTTGGATGCATGTCAGACCCGACTTCCCCGCGGTTTGCCGGCTGGTTATGGATTGCTGCCGAGTGAGTTTTTCCGGTGTTCCGGAGGATGGGGATGACCGAGGTGACCGAGTTGGTGGAGCTGTCGGCAGATGCGGCGGGGTTGTCCCGTCAGGATCGGCTGGCACAGCTCCGCCGACAGATCGCGTCCATTCCCTCTCGCGGCGATACGTCGTTTTCGGGACCGAGTGTTTCCGTGGCTGGTGTTTCCGGGACAAGTGCAGCAGCCTTCGAGAGTGTTGCCGACCGGGACATACCGGCCGTGGACCGCGCGCACAAGGCTGGTGTTCTCCCAGTGCCGGAAGGTATCGGGGCATTGCTACCGCAGGGCGGTTTGGTGCGCGGAACCGTGGTGTCCGTCGAGGGCGCTGCTTCCTTGCTCTTGGGATTGGTCGCGTCCGTGACGGCGTCCGGGGGGCATGTGGCAGTCATCGGGCAACCTCGACTGGGATTGCTGGCGGCGTACGAGATGGGTGCGCAACTGGAACGTCTGGCGCTCATTCCGGCGCCTGGGCCGGATCCGGTCGAGATCGCTGCTGTGCTGCTCGACGGTATGGATCTGGTGATTCTGGGATTGGCGGGTGCGTCGGTATCCCCGTCGCGTGCGCGAGCGGTGGTGGCGCGCGCCCGGAGCAAGGGCTCGACTCTTGTTGTCACCGAAGGTCACTGGGACGGGGCCGAAGTTCGGTTGGACGCTCGGGTTCATGGTTACGGTGGGTTCGGTCAGGGCCGTGAGTTGGGGCGTGGTCGGCTCAGTTCCCTGAGCCTCGCGGTTCGTGCTCGGGGGCGCTCGTTCCAGCCCCGGACCACGCGTCTGGACATCTGTAGTGCAGCCGGGCGGGTCGAGTGGGTACCTTCCCGGCCGGTCGAGGCCGTGTCGGAGCAGGCCGTGTCGGAGCAGGTGGTGTCGTCGCGGGTGGTGTCACTGTGAGCAGAGTTCTGGCGTTGTGGTGCCCGGACTGGCCGGCGGTGGCAGCGGCAGCGCTTGCCGATCTTCCTGCCACGCATCCTGTCGCGGTCACCTCGGGTAATCGGGTGATCGCATGTTCGGCGACGGCCCGCGCGGAGGGAGTGCGACGAGGCCTGCGCCGACGCGAGTCGCAGGCCCGCTGCCCGGAACTGTATGTGGCGATGGCAGATCCGGAACGCGACGCCAGATTGTTCGAGCCGGTCGCCGCGGCCATCGATGCGGTGGCACCGGGCGTCGAGGTACTTCGTCCTGGTTTGTTGGTGCTCAGTGCGCGAGGTGTCAGTCGGTACTTCGGTTCGGAGGAAGCCGCGGCGGAACGATTGGTGGATCAGGCATCTGCTGCGGGCGTCGAGAGTCAGGTGGGTGTGGCGGATCAACTGTCCACAGCGGTCATTGCCGCGCGCCGGGCAGCGCTGGTGCCGCCGGGGGAGGGGGCACGGTTTCTGGCGCCGCTACCCATGCCGGAGTTGGCGGCCGAGCCCAGTCTGTCTGCGCCGCATCGCGGGGAGTTGGTGGATCTGCTGCGCAGGCTCGGGATCAGAACCATCGGTGCTTTCGCGGATTTACCGGCAGTGGACGTCGCTTCGCGTTTCGGGGCCGATGCGGTGCTCGCGCATCGTGCGGCGCGCGGTGAACCCGAGCGGCCACCGTCGGCGCGGACGCTTCCGCCGGATCTGGAAGTGGAGCAGCATTACGATCCGTCGATCGAGCGGGTGGATGCCGCAGCGTTTGCCGGGCGCGCCTTGGCGAGTCTCCTGCACGACAAATTGTCGGCTGCCGCAGTGGCGTGCACCCGCCTGTCGATTTCGGCCAGCACGGGCAACGGTGAAAATCTTTCTCGGACTTGGCGTTGCGCCGAACCTCTGACACCGGAGGGAACGGCCGATCGAGTGCGATGGCAACTGGACGGCTGGCTCACCGGGCGCAGTGAGACCCGGCCGACCGCAGGCATAGCGGTGTTACGTCTGGAACCGGTGGAGGTGGTCAGTGCCGGCGCTTTGCAGTTGGGGCTGTGGGGCGGTGTCGGCGACGAGGAGGAGCGGGCCAGGCGAGCATTGGTGCGCGTGCAAGGTCTTCTGGGCGGCGAATCGGTTCAGGTCGGTGTCCTGAGCGGTGGTCGAGGGCCCTCGGAGCGAATTACCCTGTTGCCCTTGGGTGACGAGCGGGTAGCTGCTCATGATCCGACAGCCCCGTGGCCTGGTCGTCTGCCGCAGCCGTCTCCGGGGTCGATCTTCGTCGACAATCCCAAGGTATGGCTGGAGGATGTGGCCGGCAACGCCGTGTACGTCACTGAGCGCGGTGTCTTCAGCTCGCAGCCGGGAAGGCTGAAGTGGGGGAGCAAGGAATGGGCAGTGCAGGGATGGGCCGGGCCCTGGCCGGTGGACGAGCGATGGTGGGACGCAGCCTCGGCGCGCACGGCCGCGCGGGCTCAGGTGCTGTTGGAGGAATCGCGGGCGTTGCTGATGATCTGTGAAGGCGGTGGATGGTCGGTGGAGGGCGTGTACGAATGAGCTCGTAGGTACAGCCAGCTGTACCGGACATGGTCGAGCCGACTGTACGAACAGTAGGGGCGCTGGCGCCATCGCACCGACGCCATCGGGCGCCTAGCGTTGATGACATTCAAAAACTCAATGTTGCAATGATTCTCGTCGTTGCAACTCTTCGCGAGGAGTGTCATGAAAACGGCGGGTCGAGCTGACGTTTCCGGAACCGATCGACTTCACTACGAGCCGATGGAGCTACGCGACGCACAACTTCTGGCGTACGACGAGACCGGCGAAGGCCGGATCGTGGAGGTGTTCGGCGATGTCGCCACCGCCGAGCACATCATGATCTTCGTGCCGGGCAACGACAACGGACTGGGAAACTACTTCGACGAGAACCGTCCGACAGGACCACGCGCGAGCGGATGGACACTGGGAAGGATGCTCCGAACGCTCGGGCCGAACGACCGCGTCGCGGTGATCGTGTGGGTCGGTTATCGGACGCCGTGGGGATTTCTCGAGTCGTTCTCCCGGACACTTGCAGAACTTGGTGCGATAGATCTGGCGCGGTTGACTCGTATCCTGCCGCGATCGGCGCATGTGACGCTCGTCGGACACAGCTACGGGGCCGTGGTGTGCGGACTCGCTCTCCCGTCGGCGCGAGTGGACGATTGCGTGGTGCTGGGTAGTCCGGGGATGGGGACCAGTTCGCGCGAAGACCTGTGCTTTGCCGGAAATCTCTGGGCTGCGCTTGGTCCGTCGGACTGGATCCGCTATTTCCCACGCGTAAAGATCGGCCGCATCGGCCACGGCCCGTCTCCAGTTCGGGCGCAGCACGGAGCCATTGTTTTCGGTACCGGAGCCGTTCGAGGGCATTGCGGCTACTTCGCCGATGCAAGCGAGTCGCTGCGAAACATCGCGAGGATCGGACTCGGTCGCTACGACGAGGTCACGCGACCAGGGGAGTTGCAGCCTCGGCTGACCGCGTCAGCAATCCGCGAGGACGGGTCTATCCTGGGAACTCGTGAGTGTCGCTAACGTACGAAGTGCCGGCGGGGTCCAGATCAGCTACCGCGATTCCGGCTCGCATCCCAGTGTGGCCGATCTGCCTCCGGTAGTCCTCGTGCACGGGATGGGCGGCGACAGCGGTACCTGGGACAAGTTCGCGCGGACCTTGCGATCACGCAACCGGCGAGTTGTCTCGGTCGACCTTCGCGGCCACGGCCGGAGCGCTCGTGCGTCGTCGTATCTGTTCGAGGAGTTCGCGGACGACGTCATGGACGTGTGTGATCATCTCGAACTCGAGCAGGTGGACCTGGTCGGCCACTCGCTCGGCGGGCACGCGGCGTCGTTGATCGCGCAGAAACGTCCCACTGCGGTGCGGAAGTTGGTCATCGAGGAAGCGCCGTTACCACTACGTGCGGGTGACCCGGAACAGGTGTTCGCGAGGAAATTGCCGAGTGTCCCAGAACTGTGGCATGCCACAACAAGTTTGGTGCGGCATCCGCGAGCCGCGTTGACGTTCGATCGCTCGATGACGCGGTCCGCGCTCGAGCAGTTCCGCCGACCGGATCCGCAGTGGTGGGATCGGTTGCCGCTCATCGAGGCTGACATGTTGTTCCTGCGTGGAGGTCTGGGCGGGATGGTGGATCCTGTTCGCCTCGACGCTGTTGCAGCCACCGTCGCACGCTGCGAATTGGTCTCTTTCCGTACCGGCCACAGTGTCCACCGCGACGGTCATCGCCAATTCGAATCCGTTGTGTTGCCGTTCATTTCCTGAAAGCGCATTACTCGATCGGTGATGCCAAGAACCCATCCGAAACGTGTGTGGCACCGAATGTACTTCCATGCATACCAACGGCAACGACTGGTCCGCACACGAATACATCGACGCGGTAGCACGGTCCGTTCACGGTGAGACCGTCCGATGGCCGCAGGGGCCGAGCATGGATGCGGTGATCGTCCTTCCCGTTCATGCCAGGCACCATCCGGGGAAGAACGCAGTTCTGCTCTGGAATCACGACTTCGGTTGGTCGTGGGGTGTCGAGGAGGCTGATGTGCGAAGGACGATTTCGATAGTCGACACCCTCGGTATCGGCCGGACACCGGATCCGCTGCGCTGTGCGGATCGGGTTATCGAACTGATCAGCGCACGGGCAGTTTGCTCGCGCATGTGTAGCGAAGAGTGATTCGGTCAACTCTGGGGCGACAACGCCTCCGAGAGGACGACGCCCGTGAACCCAGAGAACGTTCCAGCCCCGCATTGTCATTCATTGCCGCGCCGGACGTTCCTCGGTGGCGTCGGTGCCCTTGTCCTCGCGGGAGTGGCAGACGTCGCGGCCGGCGCGGTGAGCGCGGTGCCGGTACAAGCAGCACCCGCCGATCGGTTTCCGCAGAAACCCAACATCGTTGTCATCATCACCGATCAGGAACGCCGGCCGATGTACTGGCCCCAAGGCTGGGCTGAACAGAATCTGCCCAACGGCAAGAGGATTGCCGATCACGGGCTGAGTTTCGACCAGGCAGTGTGCAACACCGCGATGTGCTCGCCCAGTCGCAGTACGTTCTTCACCGGCCTCTACCCCGCGCAGCACGGGGTCACCAGAACGCTCACCGAAGGTGGCACTGTCTCACCCACCGAGCCACAGTTGCAGGTCTCCGAACAGAACATGGCAAAGCTGCTGGCGTCGGCCGGCTACAACGTCCAGTACCGGGGGAAATGGCATCTGAGCAAAGGCGTCGAGGGTGGTGATCCGACAAGCGAGGACGTGGCAGGATTCGGCTTCGAGGGGTGGATTCCGCCGGACGCGGGCCAGGACACCAATCCGGATCATTTCGGTGGCGGGTGCGCAGACCATGATCGCCGTGTCGCCGAGGAAGCTGTCGAGTTTCTCTCCGGACCCGCAGTCGCATCCGGACAGCCTTGGGCGCTGATCGTCTCGTTCGTGAACCCGCACGATGTCCTCGCGTACCCCCAGACGTGGAACGCGATGAACGGCACGTGCGACAACTACGGATCGGACGCGCCAGGCGCCTTCGAGCAGGGTATCGACTTGCCGCCCACCTTCGACGAGATCCTGGCGCTCAATCACAAACCGACAGCCCAGGTTCAGTCGGAACTGCTGTTGGCAGCCGGGCTCGGGCCGCTGCTCGGACCCGATCAGGCGCGTAACTACATCAACTTCTACGCCTATATGCACAAGGTGGTCGACGAACACATCGGCAGCGTGCTCGACGCGATCGAAGCCACTCCACAGATGCTCGACGACACGGTGATCGTTCGGATGTCCGATCACGGGGAGATGGGGATGAGCCACGGAGGTTTGCGGCAGAAAGTGTTCAACGCCTACGAGGAAACACTGCGCGTTCCACTGGTCATCAGCAACCCCTTGCTGTTTCCCGAACCCGTTCGCACCGACGCCCTGGCGTCGTTGATCGACGTGATGCCCACTCTCGCCACGCTCGCCCAAGCGCCTGCGCGTCAATCGTGGAACTTCCTGGGTACCGATCTGACACCGGTCATCGTCGACGCTGCCGCTTATCCGCAAAGTCCCAGCGCGCAGGTTCAGGACACGATTCTGTTCACCTACGACGATCAGAACTGTGCGACGCCCGACGGTCAGAACATCGTCACGCAGCCCAACCACATTCGGTGCATACGCGAGAGTCGCTGGAAGTACACGATGTACTTCGATCCTGCGGGAGTTGCTGCGCCGCAATACGAACTGTACGACTTACAAGCCGACCCCTTGGAACTGAACAATCTCGCCAATCCGCTCAACATCGGCTCGTATCGGCCGGATCTGGCAGCTCAGATGAACGCCAAGCTCTTCGCAGCGATGGAGACCAAGGGGGTTTCCCTGAAGGAATAGATCGAATTTCGTCAAAACTGATTCACGTTTCAGTTCTGCGGGCATGCTGGTGGGGCATCTGTCTTCGGTTCGGGAAGAAGGAATGTCATGACTGTCACCTCGCCGGGGCGAGAAGGTTTCAGTACTCTTCGGTCGGGAGGGTTGAACTGGGATTCGTTCCCACTCCGATTGTTCACCAAGGGAAATGCCAAATTCTGGAACCCAACCGACCTCGATTTTTCGCAGGATGCCCGTGACTGGCAGGAGCTGACCAGCGAACAACAGCGCAGCGCCACCTTCCTGTGTGCACAGTTCATCGCCGGTGAAGAAGCCGTCACCGAAGACATTCAACCGTTCATGAAAGCAATGTCGACCGAGGGACGATTCGGCGACGAGATGTACTTGACGCAGTTCTGTTTCGAGGAAGCCAAGCACACCCAGGTGTTTCGGCTGTGGATGGACGAAGTGGGATTGACCAGTGACCTGCATTCCTACGTCGCTGACAATCCGTACTATCGGCAACTGTTCTACGAGGAGCTGCCGTCGTCGCTACGCATTCTCGAAACAGACCCCAGCCCGGTCAACCAGGTGCGTGCCAGCGTCACGTACAACCACGTCATCGAGGGCAGTCTGGCGTTGACGGGTTACTACGCCTGGCAGAAAGTTTGTGCGACGCGCGGAATCCTCCCTGGCATGCAGCAATTGGTGCGAAAGATCGGTGACGACGAACGACGGCACATGGCTTGGGGAACGTTCACCTGCCGAAGGCACGTCGCCGCCGACGATCACAACTGGGACGTCGTTCAGCAGCGGATGGGTGAACTCATGCCCATGGCCCTCGGAATGATCAACTGGGTCAACGATCAATTCGAGGTGCAGCCGTTCGGTTTGGACAATCAGGAGTTCCTCGAGTATGCCGCAGACCGTGCGCAGCGCCGACTTTCGGCGATCGAGTCTGCACGCGGGCGCGACGTCGCCGAGATCGACCTCGACTATTCGCCGGAGACCCTCGAGGAAAAGTTCGGGGCAGAAGATGCTGCTGCGATGAGTGAGGCGGCCAAATGACTGCGAATTCTATTGGGGCCAAGCCGAGTTCTGGATGACCTCGACAAAATCGATGTGCCGAAATCCCGGGACAAAATGTTCGAGTACGTCAGCGTTCACCGTCCCGAACGTACTTTCGGGACGGTGCTTGAAGCCGTCGGTGAAGGCCTTCAAGATCTGATTCTTGAAATCCGGACGGGGGTGGGCCGCGGTGACGGCGTCGATGTCGGCCTGGTCGAGTTCGCTGTATCCGATTCCGAGTACATCGGTCTCCACACCCGCTGTCACCAAGGCGATTTCGGGCTCCAGCCGCGAGGGGACCTCGGGCGTCGTATGTAGAGCGATGCCTTCCCACACTTTGCGGATGTCGGTTTCGTCGACTTCGTAGCCGGTGAGGAATCGCCGCGCTTCGTCCGCGCTGTCCAATTCGAATCGCGCCGTACTGTCCCGGAATTTCTCGGTGAGCCCCAGGTCGTGAAACATGGCGCCGACGTAGAGCAATTCGGGGTCGGCGTGCAGTCCCAAACGCGCGCCTTGCAGCGATCCGAAGAGGAAGACGCGTCGCGAGTGGTGAAACAGTAACTCGGACGCCGTATCTCGGACGAGTTCGGTGGCGTCGGCAGCCATCTTCGAATCGGGGATTTTCACACCGGCAATGATCGTGTTCATCGGTACCTGCTCTGCTCGTCGCTGCTGCGAATTTCTCGGTCCATCCCAGTGTCGGTCGAACACGCACGCGGGCGCACCCTGATCTCGGCCATACTGTCCACAGATCAGGACGAAGGGGAGCGATCGTGACCGCAGTGCATCGAGTTGCCGTCCTGGTGTTCGACGGCGTCAAACTGCTCGACGTCGCAGGTCCGAGTGAGGTGTTCGCAGAGGCCAATCGCGGCGGAGCGAACTACGAGTTGGTGATCTGCTCGGTGGGTGGACACGATGTCGACTCGTCGACCGGCATGCGCATTCCGGTCGACTGTGACGTCGCAGATTCCGGTTCCTTCGACACGTTGCTGGTCATGGGTGGCGACGTGTTCCCGTCGATGCCGGTGAGTCCGGAATTGCGTGAGGCAGCGAGCGATCTTGCGAGACGTTCGGGTCGGGTTGCCTCGATCTGTACCGGGACATTCATCCTGGCGGCGAGTGGACTGCTCGATGGACGCCGCGCAACGACGCATTGGCAACACACGGCAACGCTGGCGCGCGCCTATCCGCAGATCACGGTAGTTCCCGACGCCATTTTCATCCAGGACGGCACGGTGTTCTCGTCTGCGGGTGTGACCGCCGGGATCGACCTCGCGCTCGCATTGCTCGAGCGAGATCATGGTGCAGAAATGGCCCGACGTGTCGCACAGCTTCTGGTGGTATTTCTCCAACGTCCGGGTGGGCAGTCACAGTTCTCGCCGTCGTTGAGCGGGCCGCGGCCCCGGGTGCCCGCGCTTCGCGCAGTGGTCGAGGCGGTGGCCGCCGATCCGGCGGGGGAGTACTCGGTCGACGAACTGGCTGCCCTGGCGCACCTGAGCCCACGGCATCTGACGAGGCTCTTTCGGGAAGAACTCGGTACGACGCCGGCCAAATACGTCGAGTTGATCCGTTTCGACTCCGCGAAAGCGCTCCTCGATGCCGGCCACTCGGTGACCGAAGCCGCGCAATTGGCGGGATTCGGCAGTTCGGAATCCCTACGACGAGCATTTTCGACGCATCTCGGAATCTCGCCGCAGGTGTACCGCCGTCGTTTTCAAGCTTTCGGCTGAGACTGACTTTCGTGCTTGCCTTGCGGCGGGCTCATGCCCTGCTTGTCGAGCCAGGCAAGGCTGTAGTCCGCGATCTCACGCCAGCCGTGGTCGATGGTCAGCGAGTGACCTCGATCGCCGAAGACCTTGTATTCGTTGATCGTCGGGGCCTTGGCGTACTTCTTGAACGAGCTGTCCGAACTGGCTTTCGGGACTGTGCGATCCTTGCCGCCGCCGATCATCAGGAGTGGCCCGCGGCGGGCGTTGAAATCTACTGCAGCGGGGCTGTGGGGCGCGAAGTTGGCGAGTGCTGCCTCGAACAACGGCCGACCAGGGGCGGGAATCGCATACTGCTCGAACAATGCGTCGGACTCGTCCTTGGACACGGCACTGGCGAAGGACTTGTGGAACGACTCTCTGTTGTGTGAGTACGCCTTCCGGTAGTTCCCGGGGTTGGACAGGACCGGGAAAACACTGCCCAGTTGAACGAGGGGAAGTTTCAACACCCCTTTGGGCTGAGCCGGGTCGATGGCAATTGCCGCGGTCGCCAGCTTCTGGCCCAGAAGTTTCTGCGCGATCAAACCTCCGAACGAATGCCCCACCACGATCGGTGGTTCGTCGAGATCGGCTATCACCTTGGCGTAGTGATCCGTCACGTCCTCGATGCCGTGTCCCGCGATGTCTTCCGGGTGTTCACGCGTCTCACCCACGGTCGACGCGTCCCCTGGCCACCCCGGCGCCATCGTGGGGTATCCCTGCGCGTTGAAAACCTGCGCCCAGGGGTCCCAGGTGGTCGGGTGCATCCAGAGTCCGTGGATGAACAGAACAGTCGGGTTGGACTTGGGCGACATGCGCGCTCCCCGCTATCGGACCGATGATCGATACGGAATGCCCGCTTTTTACAACCTCATTCACATTTTCGGCGAGCTCTTCCGTCGGGCCGTTCCGTTCTGTTGTGCGAAGATGGCACGATCGTGGCATGGCACCAACTGGATCTGCGAAGGCGATGGCACTGTGGACCACCGCTTTTGTTGTCTCACAAGCGAATATTGCTCGCCTACTCGGGCCGGTGGCTCCCAAAGTATTGGAAGTGCAGACGGCGTTCTCCGCTCGCCGGTACGTCGAGATCTTGGACTCCATGGACGACGAGGCCACGGCACGATTTCGTAGTCACTACTACCCCGATTTCGTACATCCCGCGATCTACGCGATGGCTTTGCGGTCAGCGGGCACGAGGCTCGGGGAGCGGGTTCCCCTTTCCCCGGCAACTCGGCGCGCCCTTGCCGTAGTGCCGGTACTGTCGGCGGCCGGCGACTACGTCGAGAACGTGGTCGGACTCCATTTCCTCGATCATCGCGACAGGATCACCGACTCGAGGGTTCGCGCCGCTTCGACCGTCAGTATTGCCAAATGGGTGCTCGCACTCGGAACTCTCGGATATTTGTCGCAGGGTTTTGTCAGGGTATGGGTATCGCGAAAATGAGGAGCACTGATGGCAGTCGAACTCGGCACCGAATACTTCGCTGACGGAGCAGAGTTCCGTCGATGGCTGTCCGAGAACCACGAGGTGGTCCCCGGCCTTTGGCTGAAAATGGCCAAGAAGACCTCGTCGCACAGTTCGATCGACTACGACCAAGCGTTGGACGTTGCCCTGTGCTTCGGCTGGATCGACAGCCTCGCACGGCGAATCGACGACGATTTCTTCGTACAGAAGTTTTCGCGACGCACCGCGCGGAGTCCGTGGTCCAAACGCAACGTCGAGATAGTCGCCCGCCTCGACGCTGCGGGACTTCTCGAGCCTTCCGGCATCGCCGAGATCGAGAAGGCCAAGGCCGACGGTCGATGGGATCGCGCGTACGAGGGATCAGCCAAGGCCGAGGTCCCCAAAGACTTTCTCGATGCGCTCGCGGAAAACCCGAAGGCTCGTGAGTTCTACGCGACGCTCAATTCCACCAACCGATTCACCATCGCGTACCGACTGCAGGAGGCAAAGCGTCCGGAGACGCGAGCCAGGCGGATCGAGAAGTTCGTGAACCAGCTTGCGGAGGGCAAGAAGTTCTATTGAGCTGCCGCGTCACTGGGCCACAGGGACTTGCTAATCGACACCCAGCGAGGCTGACACAATGGGCCTCGTGATCGAAGCCGAAACCTGTTCCGCACTGTCTGCTGTCGATGAGCCGCTGGCAGGCAGCGCTGCCGTCGTGCAGGGCTGGGTATGCCTCGAATTCAATGCCGCGTGGGGTCGTGACGTGTTGGACGGTACGGCCTTGGGGGAGGAGCTTGCCGCCGAGCTGAGCCGCCGAGCCGATGCAGCGAACGTACGAATCATGTTCGTTCGGCGACCCGGGCGCACCGATCCGATGACTGATGGACACACCGTCCTGCTTGCGCGCTCCGATCCGAGCGACTCATGGTGTGAAAGGTTGCACATCGATTCGCCGATGGAATTACTCGACGTCGATTTCTTCTTGCTGGATGGGCCGCCACCAGGACTGGGCGAGCAAGTGACCGAGCCAGTCGTATTGGTTTGCGCACACGGCAAGCGCGACCAGTGCTGCGCTGTATTCGGCAGGCCGATCGCCGCAGCGCTGATGTCGTCCTTCGGGCCCCAGGTGTGGGAGTGTTCGCATACCGGCGGGCACCGATTCGCGCCGTCGATGATCCTGTTGCCGAGCGGCAATACGTACGGCCGTCTGTCGGCAAGTGAGAGTGTCACGGCCGTGGAGGTGGCTTCCCGAGATCAGGTCCATTTGCCAGGCCTGCGTGGACGGAGTTGTTGGTCTCCTGCGGGGCAGGCTTCGGAAATTGCTGTGCGACAGCAAATAACCTGCGGAATCGACGACTTGGCTGTCATCGAGCAGGCGAGTGACGGGACATGCGTCGTCACACATGTGGACGGCCGGCTATGGGCGGTGGAGACGGCACTCTCCGAACTCGCGCCGCGTCCACCGAGTTGCGGCGCGGCGCCCAAGCCGGTCAGGCCAGTTGTGGTCACGTCGATTCGAGACCTGTGATTTCATCGTCGGTTTTCTACGATCAGTCTCGATGAACTCGGGTGTGGGTCGCTACTGCAACAGGAGCGCAATGACTGCGGGCGGTAATTGACGTTGTCCGAGGAGGTTTACGCGTTGGCATCCGTCGAGTTCGACTGCCATCCGCGTGCCGCCCGATCCGTCGGGACGAAGTACGTCGATCGAAGCGATGTGATGGGCGACGAGATCGCATGGGCCTGCAGGTGGCGCGGTGGATGCAACCTCCATCAGATCAGTACTCTGCTGGCGTGACAAGCGGATTCGGGACTCGGGCAGCGGCGGTTCGGTGGAATAGCGGCACACCCGTAGTCTGCCGACGTCGGAAATCGGTGTAGCCAAAGCTGTTTCCGTCAGTGGGCGCGCGTGAGTGTCTTCGTGTTCTGCCATGCGACTCATGTCAGCTTCAGTGGTCGTCGCGAACGGTTGTCCGATCGACTCCGCGCAGGTTCCGGCGTCATCGGAGGAGATGCCGTCGACCGGATGCTGCGCGCGGCTGATCTCATGTAGTTGGCTCAGGGCTGCGTGTGGTTTCTCTTGCAGTCCGCAGGGCGCGGTCGGCCAGGTAGGGCGTATGGCTGCTCCTGCTTCGTCTACCAGCCACAAACCGGCTGGCGGGACGAGACGGTACGCGCAGTCGGCCCGGACGTTGGCAGGAAATCGACGAGACTGTTCGCGGAATGCATCGTCCACCGCGTGGATGTCCCCCTCGAGGCGTATGGAGTCGATTGTCAACCCACCGTCGGACGTTTCTCCGCGTTCGCATCGAACAACGGCAACGGGGCTGAAATCAGGAGGCGGGTAACCACTTCCCTCGGGGCGAAGTGCGATGCTGCTGTCGCGTGCCTCGGGGGCTACGAGCGCGGCGGTGATATCAGGGGCGAGGCAGTCTGCCCGATCGACCGCCGTCGCGACCGGTGGAGTGAAAGATTCATAGTCTCGAACGCCGGTCCAAACCAACGCAACGGCGACGACACTGACGACGACGATAAAGACCCCAGCTGTGAATCGTCCACTCATACATCGACACTATGTGCTTTTGTGATGGATTGAGGCGAAGTCTCGACCATTGCGGGTGCGACGTAGCATCGCTGCTATGACAGTCGATTTGGTTGCGCCTGACGAGGCCTTGTGGGTGTCCTGGTTGGAGTCGCGTGACGAGTGGGGCGGACCGCATGCGGATCAGCCCGGCTCGGCCTTGGGAGTTGCGCAACGTCTGGATCTCGACCTTGCCTCCCGCGATGGGTTCGGGCACTGGGTGCAGGAGTTGTTGGCGCAGCCCGAGGCGTTGCCGGGGCCCGACATTGTCCCGGCAACCAACTGGTGGATCGTGCGAGACGGCAGGTATCTCGGTGCTATCCAGTTGCGACACAGCTTGAATGAGTTCTTGGCTGATCTTGGTGGTCATATCGGCTACGGGATTCGGCCGTCGGAACGGCGGAAAGGGATAGCGTCGGCTGCTCTGGGGGAAGTGCTCACGTATGCCGGCGACCCGGTGGGGCTCAGTCGCGTCCTGATTACCTGCGACGAAACGAACGCGGGTTCGCGTAATGTTATCGAAGGGTGTGGGGGACTTCTCGATAGCGTGCGCCCAGCTGATCAGTTGTCGCGCAACCTCGGCCATGCTGGAGACACGCTTCGCTACTGGGCGGCCACGGGCCGGTCAAGCGTCAGTTGACCGTTTTTGACCGTCAACGGGAAGTCGCGGTCGCAGGGTAGGCGGCACGGGACGCGATGCTTTCGCTGAGGTCGTGGATTTCTGCGGCGAGGACGTCTCGGCTCTTCGTGTCCGACTCGTGAACGAAGGTTGTCGATCCCAGTGTGGCACCGCAATATTCGATGATTCCGCGTTCGATCTGTGTCCGGAAGGCCTCGTACACGCCGTGTCGGTCGAAACTCTCGGCGTCGTCACCTGCGACTGGAATCAGGTGGACGGTGAGTCGGTCCAGTTTCTTCACGAATTCGCTTCCCGGGGTGAATTCGTACGCCCATCCGCTGACGAAGACTCGATCGATCCAACCTTTGAGTAGTGCGGGCATCGACCACCAGTACATCGGAAACACGAGAATCAGATCGTCTGCGCGATCGATTCGGTCCTGCTCGGCTACAACATCGGCCGGGGGAGTCCCTTTGCCGCGGAACAGGTTCACATCGGCTTCGGCGAATCGGGGATCGAAATTCTCGGCATGTAGGTCCGCGAAGTCGACGTCGCCGCCCAGGTCGCGGATCGCGTCGGCGGTAGAACGGGCGACATGCTGGGTAAGTGACTGAGGATCGGAGTGGGAGACTACGACGAGTGTGGTCATGAGCGTCCTTCGGTAGATGGTGCGCTTATGTACTAAGAGTAGGTTACTATTGGTATATAGCGCAAGGAGGTGTCCGATGGCACGTACGAGACTGTCGCGAGCCGGCAGGTACGAACAACTCGTGGAGGTGTCGTGGGCATTGGTGCGAGAGGAGGGTGCGGACGCGCTGACCCTTGGTCGGTTGGCTGAACGTGCCGGCGTTGCAAAGCCAGTTGTATACAGCCATTTCGCCTCTCGCGCCGCGTTGTTGGCAGCCCTCTTCAAGGAATTCGACGATCGTCAGACGGTGATGCTCGAGGAGTATCTCGATGCCGCGGATGAGTCTCTGAACGGACGCGCGAATGCCATCGCCGACTCCTACGTCGGATGTTCGCTGGCGCAGGGGCGTGAACTGACGGGTGTGCTTGCAGCGCTGGAGGGTTCGCCCGAGCTGGAGCGGGTCAAGCGTGAATCGGAGCACGCCTATTCCGAACGATGTCGGGAGGCGCTGACTCCCTTTGGTGCGGGCGGCGGACTTGCGCAACCTTCGATGACCGCAATATTCGGTGCTGCAGAGGCACTCTCGCATGCGGCGGTAGCGGGAGCGCTCTCGCCCGACGATGCTCGAAGCGAACTTGCCGCACTGATAGTCGCGGTGGTCGGCCGGAGCTGAGGTCACCGGTTATCTTGGTGCCCATCCAATTCGACGCGCTCACGCATGGATTCGGATATCGCTGTCAGAGTTCTGACGAACGCGTCGATCGCGGGAGCAAGTGGAGGTTTGCCGTAGGTTGCGACGGAGACAGTGCGTCGCTCGCCGGGAATGCGGTGTGCGCGGATACTCGGGTTCTGATGTGCCTGGAGGGCGAGGGCCGGAAGGGTGCTTACCCCGCTTCCGGAGGCGACCAGGGCTTGGACGGCGACGTAGTCGTCGGTCTCGAACTCGATCCGCGGAATGAATCCAGCTCGATTGCAAGCGGTGAGGAGGTGGGCTCGGCAGCTCGGGCAACCGGCAATCCAGGTCTCACCGGCGTAGTCCGTGATCTCGTTGGCGGCATCTGCATTCCGCGTAGAGGTGATCAGGTACAACGGATCTTCCAGCAAAGTCGTCTGCGCGACATGCTTGAGCCCGACTTCAGGGGTGTCCTCGTGCGCGAAGACAACAGCTACGTCGACATCGTTGTTGCGAAGCAGTGCAAGTGCTTTGGGTGGTTCTGCATCAACGAGGCTGATGGACACATCGGGGTACTGGGACGTGAACGCTGCCATCGCCTGCGGAATCAAACTCGCCAGGGCTGACGGGAATGCGGCCAGTCGTAGTCGCCCGGTCCTCAGTCCGGCGTACGTCTGGACTTCGGCTACCGCTGCGTCGACGTGGCCGAGGATCCCGGTGGCTCGCCGAACCAGCACTGCGCCGGCGTCCGTCAGGCGCAGTCCACGACCCGCTCTCTGGAACAGTGGAACCCCGACTTCCGATTCGAGCAGTCGAAGGTGGTGACTGATGGAGGGCTGCGCGTAACCGAGAGAATCGGCGGCGGCTGTCACCGACCCTTCCTGTGCAACAGCGACCAGGACCCTCAGCCGAATTAGATCGAGCATGCCAAAATCATAGAAGATTTCGATGCTTTGGACGAAAACACGTATTGGATCTATGAATCGGTGTTTGGCAGGGTGAATCACATGGCACCGGCATCTGATCTCACGGCATCAAACCAGCTACATCCACCCGTATGGGCAGACATCGAGCGTGCCAGTCAGGTCGTCCGTCGGCATCTACCGGTCACGCCCCTGATATCGCACCCGACCTTGGGTGCGGGCTCGTGCAGCCAATTGTTCGTCAAACACGAGAACGTGCACCCCACGGGTGCGTTCAAGGTTCGCGGCGGACTGAACCTGGTGGCAGGACTGGATGAGGCGACGCGGGCGCGGGGGATTGTCGGCTACTCGACCGGAAACCATGCTCAATCCTTGGCGTATGCCGCGGCGGGTGCGGGCGTGCGGTGTGTGATCGTCATGCCGGTTGGGGCGAATCCAGTCAAGGCTCACGCTGTCCGCATGCTCGGAGCCGAGCTCATCGAGCACGGTGTGAACTTCGACGAGGCACGTGCTCATGCCGATTTCATCAGCGAACGTGACGGCCTGCGTCTCGTGAGCGCCGCCAATGAGCCGGCAATCCTCGCCGGTGTTGCAACGGCCTACGTCGAACTCCTCGAACAACAACCTGATCTGGACGCGGTGGTGGTCCCAGTCGGTGGCGGCAGCGGTGCGGCGGCGGCGTGTCTCGTCGCGAGTGCGCTTGCACCGCACCTCGAGGTGTTCGCAGTGCAGTCTGAGGCCGCACGAGCCGCACATGACTCGTGGAGTTCCGGCACGTGCGTCGAGCGCTCGAACACCACCCGTGTCGAAGGGCTTGCGACCGGTGCCGGGTTCGCACTCACTCAACGTGTCTTGCGTGAACGCCTCGGGGGATTCCTGCTCGTCACGGACGATGACATCACCCTCGCGCAGCGGGCGTTGCTCTACGACGCTCACACTTTGAGCGAAGGCGCCGGTGCGGCCGCACTTGCTGCGGTCTATGCGCATCCGAACACCTTCGCTGGCAAGCGCGTTGCTGTTGTCTGCACGGGCGCCAATGCCTCCGAGAATGAGATCCGCGGGGTCGTCGGCTGACCGATGGCATGATCGGAACCATGGGCCAGTTTGGTAGGGCGGCACCAATTTTGCATCGCGTATGTGTGTCTGGAACAAGATTTCGCTTCCACGATTCAGCAAAGTGAACAGGGTCGCATCTCGCGACAGCAAGGCCACCGTGGAGGAGACGTGATGCTGCCGACAATCGTCGTTCGGGACGGGACTGTGCTCGATGGTAGAGGGAGCCCGCCCAGGAAAGCGGATGTTGCGATCTCCGGTGACACGATCGTGGAAGTCGGAACGATCGGTGCTGTGCCGGGGGCGATCGACATCGATGCTCGCGGTTGCATGGTGGCTCCCGGTTTTGTGAATGTGCTCAGCCATAGTTACCTCACGCTGCAGCAAGACCCACGAGGATTGTCGGACTTGTATCAGGGGGTCACAACCCAGGTCTTCGGTGAAGGCGTGTCTCTCGGACCGGTCACGGGTTCGATGACTCCGGCGATGCTCGGATTGGGCGCGATTCCAACTGGGGTGCAATCACATTGGCCGAGGTTGCATGATTTTCTCGAATCCTTGGAGACGAACGGCGTCGGTTTCAACGTGGCGAGCTTCGTCGGCGCGGCGAATCTGCGCATGATGGTTGCGGGTGTGGACAATCGCCTGTTGAGTGAACAAGAGCTGGCCGAAGCGTGTGCCCTGCTCGACGAGGAGCTTGAAAATGGAGCTCTCGGAGTGGGTTCGGCTCTGATCTATCCACCCGGAAGCTATGCGGATTCCGGCGAGTTGCGAGCATTTTC
Organism: Rhodococcus sp. EPR-134; assembly: GCF_001647205.1. Taxonomy (NCBI): domain Bacteria; kingdom Bacillati; phylum Actinomycetota; class Actinomycetes; order Mycobacteriales; family Nocardiaceae; genus Rhodococcus; species Rhodococcus sp. EPR-134. Next base: position 3,236 of record NZ_LVCT01000130.1, on the reverse strand, counting down.
GCAGGTGCTCGCCAGACACGATGCCGTCCATATCTGCCATCTCCGAAGCGAAGGGCAGAGGTTTCTCGAAAGCATCGAGGAACTGGTCGATATCGCTCGAACGACAGGAGCGCGCGGGGAGATCTACCACCTCAAGGTTGCTGGTAAGTCGCACTGGCACAAAATGTCCGAGGCCTTGCAATTGGTTGAGTCGGCTCGCGAGGACGGTGTGCGAATCACCGCGGACGTATATCCGTACGAGGCGGGGAACACGCTGCTCAGTGCCGCGTTGCCACCGGAGTTTCGGTGTCGTGACACGACGGCCGGGCGCACGCACCTGAACTCGACCGGTGTCCGAGAGCAGATCCGCGAGAGGATCCATCGTGAGGACGAGGACTGGGAGAATCTCTACGCTGCGTCCGGAGGCGCCGATGGGGTGACGATCTTGTCCGAGGTACCGGCACTCGGGATCCGAGCGGGGGAAGCTCTGGGATCTATTGCTCGGAGGATGGGGCATCACGACCCGGTAGACACCATACTGGCTGTTCTCGACGCTCTCCCCACAGCCGAGGCTGCCTATTTCATTGCGTCGGAGGACAACACGCGAACTGCCTTCGAGCGTCCCTGGGTTTCGGTTGGTTCCGATGCCGATGCTCAAAGCACGGAGACCCTTTTCGCGGGGCAACCCGTCCACCCCCGTTCATTCGGAACTTTCGCCCGTATTCTGAGCCGCTACACCCGCGGCATTGGCGGGCAATCAGTCGAGGAATGCGTTCGCCGAATGACCAGCCTTCCTGCTGAAAACTTCGGTTTGGCGAAGCGGGGCTACATTGCGCCAGGGGGATACGCCGATCTGGCGATCTTCGACCCCTCGCAGGTAGAGGATCTCGCGACATACGACAACCCAAGAGTGTATGCGACGGGAATGCGGCACGTTGTGGTCAATGGGCAACCGGCACTGTCGGACGGGGTGCCGACGGGGATGCTTGCAGGGCGCGCACTTCGGCGCTCGCGCAACGGGTTCGATGCAGTGAGGTGACGAGCTGGCACCGGGGTCAGCTCCGGATCGGCGAAGCGGCCACTGCCGGGAACGACCCTTCAGCGGCCACTTCGCCGGACCACGTGAGAGCCCTCAGAATTTCGCCGGGGTTTGCGGAACGATCATGGCCACCAGAGCCGCCGCAGCCGTCGCGCCGACCAGGACTCCGAACGCGGCCATGTACGAGAACTGGTCCACCATCCATCCCATCACGAGGGGGGTGATGAAACCGGCGAGCTGTCCACAACCGTTGATCAAACCCATTCCGGAACCGAGGAATTCGGCAGGCAATGCCCGCAACGGGAGGGCGAAGATCGACATCGAGCACAGTCCGCTGACGCCCATCGCGAGGGTTTGATAGAACGTGAACATCGCGACGGTATCGGTGGTAGTCATCAAGAACAGCAGAATGGCGGAGGTGGCCATGCACGGAACGAGCAGAATGCGCGCGCTGTCGTGAAAGTACTTGTCCACCAGACGTCCACCGACGACGATGGCCAATGCCGTGACGATGAACGGGATCGCCGCGAAGATTCCCGTATCGATCAGCGAGAGCCCCTTTTCGTTGAGGAGGTAGCTCGGCACCCAGGTCAACAGCCCATATCCGGCCATGTTAGCCAGGCAGAACAGAAGTGCGAACTTCCAGACCGAAACGGACTTGAATACCGCGGCGCGTGAGTGTTCACTGGCGAGCGGTTGCAGTGCGGCCTCCGGATCTTCCGTGATCTCTGTGTCCAACGGCGCCGGGAGCACCAACCAGACGACTGTGCCGATCACGGCGCCGACTATGGCCACCAGCCAAAATGCGTCCCGCCAACCGACGGCCATGAGAACTGGGGCGATGATCAATGGTGCGATGCCGGGGCCCAGGTTGTTTGCACCGATCATGAAGCCCATGGCCGTGGCGCGAGTTTTCGGACGGGTTCGCTCAGCCAGAGCTTTGAACGACGCTGCTGGGAAGAGACCCTGGCTGAGCCCGAACATCGCACGCATGACCATCAGCGAGACGAGTCCCCAGGCGAATCTTGTCAGTGCGGTGAACACCGACCACAGGATCAACGCAACGATCAACAGTGGCCGGGGTCCGAATCGGTCGGCCAGCATGCCGCCGGGGACCTGCCCGAGCATGTAAAAGATGGCGAAGATCGACACGACTCCGCCCAATTGCGTATTACTGAGGGAGAATTCGTCTCCGATCATCGGCAGTGCAAGCCCGATCATCACGCGATCTATCATGTCGATCATCCAGATCGTACTGAGCAGCCCAACAGTCATAGTCGTTGTTCGACGAATTGACTTGTTGTCCAATATGTTTTGTATCGACTTGCCGCCGCTATGCGAGGGTTCCTCAACTGTGGCGCGTTCCGACTTCATCATGCCTCCTGAATTGCGTTGTGCCGCATGGACTGATGAAGTGTGGCAGCGGACACGTAGGCCGCATTGGTCCGTTCGGCCAATAACCGACCGAATGTTTCGTCGGGCGGTACAGCGTCACTCGGGTGAGATTCCGGGTGACGCTGTCACCAGAGCTTTAACTGCACAAAGCTCTGTCCACGGTGTCTACGACGTGTTGCGTGGCGGACGCAGTCGTGGGAAGAGCAGTCACCGCAAGGTTTACGGCGCGCCCGTTGTCGGTGATGCCGCCGCGGGTCTCGTAACCGACTATGTCGCCGCCATGGCCCCAGTAGACCCCGCCGCACGAGAGAGTCCTGCTGGTGAGGCCGAGGCCGTACTCGAGTCCGGTGGGCCCGCCGACGTGGACGGTGGTACGCATCTGGTCGAGTTCGGCTGCGGGGAGCAGTCGTCCGTCGAGTAGCGCGTAGAGGAACTGGTTGAGGTCCGAGGTGGTGGAGATCAGCTGCCCTGCGGCCCATCCCCACGACGGGTCCATCTCTGTGACGTCACTCAGTGGGCTGTCTGGTGCGGTGCGGTGGTATCCCTTGGGATGGGGACCCCGGATGGTCATGTCTCCCGGGGATGGGAAGTAGGTGTCGCGCAGGCCGATCGGCGCGAAGATACGTCGATTCATCTCCTCGGCGAGGGGGCGGCCGGTAACCTTCTGTACGAGTAGGCCGGCCAGAATGTAGTTGGTGTTGCTGTACCCCCAACTCGTTCCGGGCGGTGCGTCGGCGGGGTGTTGGAACGCGACGTCGAGCAAATCGTGGGGGTCGGCGTAGCGGTATCTGATCTCTTCGTCATTGACGTGTATTCCGTAATC